>CALMAR010000228.1 GCA_937859855.1 uncultured Kineosporia sp. | reverse complement strand
CCAGCACACCGTCCATGCTGCGCAGCATCCGGCTCATCAGCCAGTGCTCACCCGGACGGGTCTCGTGCGGCACGACGTTGTGCACGATCGCCCCGGCCGCCGGGGCGGGCTTCCCTCGCCGGGCCGAGGCCACCATCGTCAGCAGAGCCGGGATCTGGGCCGGCACCACCAGCACGCTCAGCACCAGGCTGGCCTCGCGCAGCCGGGCGCCGGTGTGCCACCAGGACTGCGGCCGGTCCCAGCGCAGCGGCTGGCTGGTGGGCTGGAAAGGTGGGACGTCGGGCGGCCCGGGCGGCTGAGCCAGCTCGCCGGGGTAGAGCCGCTGGGGATAGAGCCGGGCCCAGGAGATCAGGGCGACCTGGTGCCCGGCCTGGGCCAGCTGGTGAGCGGTGGCCGTGGTGTGGGCCGCGATCCCGCCCTTGAGCGGGTGAGCCGGGCCTACCAGGGCGATCCGCACGACCGGTCAGGAACTGCGCGAGGGGTTGCGGCGCCCGGGACCGGACGGCGATTCGACCAGGCCCGGGTCGCCGCTGTCGTCACCCCGGGAGCGCACGATCAGGTCCGCCAGCAGCGCCATACTGCCGATCAGCAGCGCGGCCATCACCAGCAGGATGGTGTTGGCCGGGAAGTAGAACGGGTGCCGCACCATATCCACGATCGCCTTGGCCAGGCCGATCAGCAGCAGCCAAAGAGCCACCGGCATCAGCACTTTCAGCGGATCGAAGTACATCACCATCCGCAGCACCTGGAGGATGTAGCGGTAGGCGTCCCGGACGAAGTGGAACTTCGAGCGCCCGGCCCGCTTGGCGTAGCTGATCGGCAGGTAATAGATGTCGTGCTGGTTCTGCAGGAACGCCAGCGTGATCGTGGTGACGCAGGAGAAGCCGGGCGGCAGCAGCCGCAAGTAGGGCAGGGAGACCTGGCGGCGGAAGGCCCGCAGGCCAGAGTTCAGATCCGGGATCCGCTGGTTCGATAGCCGCTCGGCGATCTTGCGGATCAGCCACTTGGCCGGCACCCGCAGCCACTTGTGGGTGCCCTCCTCGGTCAGCCGGGCGCCTACCACCTGGTCGAAGCTGGGGTCGGCCAGCAGCAGGTTCACCAGCTCGGGGATCCGCTCGTTGGGGTAGGTCATGTCGGCGTCGGTCCAGGCCACAATCTCGCCCCGGGCCCGCAGGGTGCCGATCCGCCGGGCCGTGCCGGAGCCACCGTTGCGCCGGAAGGCCAGCACCTCCAGGTTCGGCATCGCCAGCTCGGCCTCGCGCAGCACGCCCAGCGTGCCATCGGTGCTGGCGTCGTCAATGGCCAGAATCTCGTAGCGCAGGCCGGAGGCATCCATCGAGGCGGTGATCCGCTCCAGTTCGGCCAGTACGTGGTCCTGCTCGTTGTAGCAGGGCAGCACGATGCTGGCGACGATCTGAGAGGACAGGGACGAAGCGCTCATCGGCCGTGAGGCTACCCCGCGCGGAGCCCGGTCTCCCATTTGCGCTCAGGTGAGGCAGACCCGGGGCCGATAGAAGCGCCATGGCCCGCCTGCTGGATCGGCTTCCTCGCGGCGCCTCGCTGTCCCCGGCCGCTCTGGCCCAGCGGCACCGGATCAACATCATCCTGCTCTACATGCACGTTCCGGTCCTGCTCCTGGTGGGCTTCCTGGGTCCCCGGTCATGGTCAGAGGTCCTGCTGCTGCCGCTCATCCCGCTGGCTCTGGCGGCCGGGTCGAGCCTGGTCGCGGCGGCCGGGCTGAAGTGCGACCTGGCCAGCGTGGGCCTGATGTCGTGCAGCTACGTGGCCATCGAGCTGAGTGGCGGGCAGGTCGAGGCGCACTTCCACCTGTTCGTGATCCTGATCTTCGTCGCCCTGTACCAGCGCTGGCAGGCGCTGGCCCTGGCCATCATCTCGGCCCTGATCCATCACTTGATCATCGGACTCAGCTGGCCGTTGCACGTGTTCGGCGGCCAGCACGGGATGGGCACGACCGCCGCCAGTGTGGTCGGCATGGTGGCCTACCACGTGGGCATGGTGGTGCTGGAAGTGATCGGCATCCTGTTCATCTGGTACTTCGCCGAGCAGGGGGAGGCCGAGAACCAGCGGCTGGCCCGGGCCGCGCAGGCCTCCAGCGATGCCATGCAGGCCGAGCGGCAGGCCAATCAGCGGCGAGAGACCGAAGCGGCCCAGCGGCGGTCGCAGGAGCTGGCCGCGCTCACTCAGGAACTGGCTCAGCAGGCCGGTCAGGTGCAGAGCACCGCCGCCGGGATCAACCAGCTGGTCCGCCGGGTCAAGGATCGGGCCGAGATGCTGACCGGCTCGGTGCAGGAGATCTCGCAGCGCGCCCGCAAGGCGGCTTCAACCGCCGACCAGGGCCGCCGCAACGCCTCGGAGGCGGCCAGCGGCGTGAACGGGCTGGCCCGCTCCATGGGTGAGATCTCCAGCGTGAACGCGCTGATCAGCCAGCTCGCCGACCAGACCAACCTGCTCGCCCTGAACGCCGCGATCGAGGCGGCCCGGGCCGGAGAGCAGGGCCGCGGGTTCTCCGTGGTGGCCAACGAGGTCAAGGCGCTGGCCAGCGAGACGGCTCGGTCATCCGGGCAGGTGAACACCGTCATCGCCGCGGTGGTCTGCGAAACGCAGGCCGTGACCGCGGGTTTCGCGGCCACCTCCGAGATCGTGTCGGCGATCCACGCCCTGCAGCAGGAGATCGCGGCGGCCGTCGAGCAGCAGCTGATGACTCTGCACGAGGTGTCCGATGAGCTGAGCGCGGCGGCCGATTCGTCCACCGCGATCTCGGCCGCGATCGACCAGCTGACGTCGACGGCGGCCAGCTCAGCCGGCTGAGCGGCCCAGCCAGACCTGAACCTGAAGCGGGTCCTCGCCGTCCGGGCGCCGGGTCAGCCGGTGCTGATCCTCGGTGGTGGCGACGTCGGTGATCGGTTGCGGGGCGACGCCGTTGGCCCGGATCGCGTTCAGCCCATCCTGAGTTGCCGCCAGCAGCACCGGATTCCGCCCGGCGGCAGTGATCCGCCGCACGATCGGCCCGATCGCCGCGGCATACTGGCTCGCACTGCGGACGTTGATGGACGCCGCTGGCCGCCCGCAGATCCCGCGGATCACCTGCGGCCACTCGTTCGCAGCCCGGTTGTCGATCGCCAGCACGGCGTCACCGGGCCGAAGTGCGGCGCAGACCTGGCCCACGGCGGCCAGCTCCCCGCGTTCGGTGGCGGCGGTGGCCACCGGCGCCGTCGCCAGCCCGGCCGGGACCAGCAGCGCCGCCACCCCGATCACGGCCACCGTCCCAGCCGCCCGGGCGCTGCCCCGGATGTCGTTCAGCCAGCGGACCAGCCAGGCCAGCGCCGCCGTGGCGCCCAGCCCGAAGACCGGCAGCACGATCGGCACCATCCGCCGGTCGGCCCAGGGATGGTCAGGGGTGATGCTGGGCCGGTAGAGAGTCAGCAGCAGCGAGCCGAAGCCGATCACAGCCGGTCCCAGCCATCCCGGAACGGCTGCCAGACCAGGATTTTCGCCGGTTCCGATCCACCAGCGGGTGGCTGCGGCGGCCAGGCCGGCGAACGTGACCCAGGCCAGCAGGATGGTGATCGGGCCGAGGTACCAGCCGATCCAGTTCAGGCTGTGCTCGGTGTAGGTCCGGCCGCCGTCCACGGGCAGGCCCTGGCGCAGTTGCAGCCCGGCCACCACCCGGGAGCCGGGGTCGCGCGGGCTCTGCCGGGTGACCATCCAGAGCGGGCGGCTGGCCAGCAGAATGCCGCTCAGGGCGACCAGCAGGGCGGCGGTCTGGGCCGGTCGTCGCCGGACCGGCCCCGGCACCAGCCGGACCGGCCAGGGTCGCCCACCGTGGCGCTGGCCTCTTCGGACCAGCCGGACCGCGTACAGGCCGCCCAGCCCGAGCACCACCCCGCCGCCGATCAGGGGGACCAGGCTGCCCGCGATCCCGCCGACCTCACCGGGCCGGACGTGGAAGGTGAGGCAGGGTGCCACCCAGCGCTCCGGCCACCAGTGGCCGGGCCAGTGGCCGGGCCCGCAGAGCCAGCACTGCCGCTACCGGGAGCACCAGTGACACCTCGCGCAGCGCATCCACCCGGATCAGCCCGGCCAGCCCGAAGGCCAAGCCACTGAGCAGGGCCAGCCGCGGGCTGTCCCGGCCCACGGCGTCCACCAGCAGCGCTGCCGCTACCGCGACCAGCAGCGTGGCACCCGGCTCGGAGTAGGTGGAGCGGGCTGCGTGCAGAACCGGCTGAGCCGCGGCCATCGCCGCGACAGCCAGTACCGCCCAGCGAGCGCCGAACAACCGCGCCGCCAGGCCGCCGATCGCCAGCAGAGCCAGGCCGGACAGGATCGCCGGAGTGATTAGCAGACCGGGCCATCCCGCCGTCCACCAGCCGAGGGAGAACACCGACGGCGCGCCGAGCAGGAACTGCGGCACGATCTGAGCCCCGGCCCCGTGGGTCACGGAGAAGAATGCTGGGCTGGCCAGCCGGAAGGCCGGGTCGGCCAGTGCCTGCCCGCCACCGAAGGCCGGCAGCATGGCGTCCACTGGTAGTCCGTGCCGGGTGGCGATCCACTGCGTGAACAGGGCGTACGAGCCCGCGTCGCGGCGCAGCACCACGTGCTGGGAGTGGGTCAGCGCGGCCCACACAGCGTGCCCGGCCGCCAGCGTGGCGATCGCCAGCACCGGACCGGCCGGCTGCATCGCAGCGGGGATGAGCCGGACCGCCCAGAGCAGCCCGGCGGCCGCCGCGACCACGATCGGGATCACCAGCCAGGGTCTCCAGCCGTGCAGGGGAACCAGCACGGCGGCGAGCAGGCCGGTGATGGTGATCAGACCGGCCGCGAACGGGCCGCTTCGGTACAGGAACGCCCCGGCCCAGGCCTGGCCGGAGCCTGAAGATGCGCCGGCCGGGAGGACCAGGGGCGGTCCGGGGCGCTGGACCGGCCGCACCGGCCCATTGGTCCTCCCCGTCGGAACGCTCACGGCTGCCGACGCTATCGGGTTGCGCTGGCCTGGCGGCGCTCTGGCTACGCTGACGGGGTGCCCGATGACCCGCCTGGCGTGCCGCGCCTGCTCCAGCGGCTGATCGCCGATGATCCCGGCCGGCCCCGGCTGACCTGGTACGGGCCGGATGACGAGCGGATCGAACTGTCAGCCGCAACCCTGGCGAATTGGGTGGCCAAGACGGCGAACCTGCTGGTCGAGGAATTGCAGGCCGGCCCCGGCACTGCGATCGGAGTCAGCCTGCCGGCGCACTGGCGGACCGTGACCTGGTTGCTGGCCATCTGGTCGGCCGGGGCGCACGCCGTGGTGATTCCCCCGGCCGCTGATGTGGCGGTGCTGGTGACCGAGCGGCCGGACAGCGGGGTGTCCCAGGTGAGCGCCCGGTCCGGGGCTCAGCTGGTCGTCGTCTCACTGCCCGCCCTGGCCACCCGGTTCGGCGCCCCGCTGCCGCCGGGTGCGGTTGACGCTGCGGCTGAGGTCCGGGGCATGGGGGACCGCTTCGTGCCGGGCCCGGTGAACGGCGCGAGCCCGGCGTTGACCACCGGGACCGCGACTGTGAGCCACGCCGGGCTGACCCAGGGCCTGGATCGGCCGCCGGGTATCCGGCTGCTCACCAGCGCCGGCCCAGACCACGCCCGCGAGGCCTACCTCGCCCCGTTGCTGGCCGGCGGCTCGATCGTGCTACACGCCGGGCAGACCCCGGAACAGGAGCAGAAGATCACCGCCCAGGAGGGAACGACCGCGAGCTACCCCTGAGCCTGAGCCTGGTCCGGAGCCGGTCCGGCCCGCCGAAGATCGGCAGCTCATGGTGACGGGAGAGGGACCGGGGCGGGGGCCGGCAGCTTGGCCAGCACGAAGCCGGTCGACCGCAGCCCGAGCCGGTACTTCGCCGCCGAGCCGGTGAAGTCCTTGGTCACTGTCCGGCCGGCGATCACACCAGTGATCCGCAACCCATTGCGCACCCGCGAAGCGGTGCCGCGCTTGCCCAGCTGATACGAAGTGACCGAGTCGAAGCCGAAACGCTGGGCGAAGGCCGAGGCCGAGAAACCCTTGCTCCAGGACCGGTAGGGGTTGTCCGAGGCCGCATCCCAGCGGCTGTCGTCCACCGCTTTCAGGTAGGGGATGCCGTATCGGCCGTAGACGTACTGCCGGTTCTCGGTATAGCCGCCCATGGACGACGAGTACATGGCCTCGATCGGCCGGCCCGAGTTGGTGATGATCTGGCCCTTGGTCGCATCCACGGCCCGGCGCCAGCGCAGCCCCAGCCGGGCGTCGGCGTCCTCCCGGCTGAAGCCGGTGTAGACCTGGTCAGCGGTGGTGGTCCGCACCGAGTAGGCCTGCTGGGAGCTGTCGTACTTCGAGGCCAGATAGGTACGGGCGGCCACCACCTGGGCCTTGAGCGCCTCGACCGGCCACGACACCGGTACCTCCGCCAGCCCGGCCAGGTAC
Organism: uncultured Kineosporia sp.; assembly: GCA_937859855.1. The sequence continues at coordinate 2,084 of CALMAR010000228.1, read as the reverse complement.
TTCTGCACGGCGGTGCGCTTTCCGCTGGTGATGATCTCGGTGACGCCGAGCCGGTCGGCGGTCCGGACGAACCGGGCCTGGTCGTACCGGGTGCGCAGGGAGCGGGATGCGCTGGATGGCTTGACCACGACCACGGTGCCACTGTGCGCCGCGATGATCGGCACGCCCTTGTGCACGAACAGACGCTGCGACCCGGCGTCGTCCAGCAGCGCGGTTCCGGCGGTGCCATCTTCCGACTTCAGCCGGACCGTCCAGGTGGATCCCTTGGGCTGGGCGACGGCGGCCGAGCCGAAGCCGGTCCAGTGCACGGCACCGCTCTCGGCCCGCAGGGTCGAGCTCTGCGAGTTGCGGGCCAGGATCAGCTGGATCGGTGCGCGCATCGAGCGGGTCGTGATCGACGTGTTCGCGTAATAGGTGTGCAGGATGGTGCGGTATCCACAACCGAGGCGGGCCGCTCCCTGGGCGCCGTACTGGCTCATGCCCATGCCGTGGCCCCAGCCGTGCCCATAGACCTTGATCTGGCCGCCCGGAGCGGTGGCCTCCGGGACCCGGCGGCCACCGGGCGCCGGGCAGGACCCGGCCGACGTCCGCACCGTTGACGCGGCCGATGAGGGCGTGACGCTGGCGGCCTGCGCGGGTGCGGCGAGCGGGCTGACGGCCAGCACGGTGATGGCAGCGCTGAACGCGGCGAGGCCAAGTGCGGCTGGGTGGCTGAGCCGGATAGCGGGCCCGCCCGTGCGATGGGCGCGACTCATGACGAACTCCCCCTGCGATCGATGCGTCGGCCGACCGCTGTCGCACGGTCGTCACTAACCCATCGTCCGGCGGGCCGCTGCGGTGAGTAGCTGTCCCGGGCGTCCGCCCGAACGGACCAGTGCCGCAGCAGCGTCCGGGCACCCTCGGCGGATCAGGGATCAGCGGATCAGAGCAGGGGTCAGAACAGGATCAGAACAGGTAGCCGCGCACGTCCGCCCTGGTCACGGCCCGGCCGGCGCCAAGCTTGATCATGATCGCGCCGTTCGCGCCGATCGGCACCAGCACCTGAGTGGCTTGCGACTGTCCCCGGTTCACCCGCATGGCCGTGCCTGGCCCCGGCGTGGACCCAGCTGGATAGACCTCGGCGTATCCGGTCGCGGACGGGGTCAGTGCGGTCAGGCCGATCAGCACGCCGGTGGCGCCGGGCGGGACGCCGGTGGTACCGCCGGTGATGGTGATCGCGCGCGGGCTGCCCGCCGCCACAGTGGCGTCCAGCACCTGCTTGGGGGTGATCGCGGTCAGCCCGGCACCCGAGCCATTGCTGGCCACCACCGCGCGTACATCGACGCTGACCTGGGTCGATCCGCCGTTGGCGGTCAGAGTGAAGGCCCCGTTGGCGACCGGGATCACGGCCAGATTCTCAGTCGGCCGCCCGGTTCGGAACACCAGCGCGGGCAGCCCGGACGCGGTCAGTGATCCGGGCGCGGAGGGGCTCAGAGCGGTAACGCTGGCGATCACGCCGGAGATGCTGGACGCCGGGACACCGCCGATGCTGGCCGGGAGCGATACCGGCCGGGTGGCGCCGGCCACGATCGGCCCGCCACTGGAACTGGTGTCCAGGATCCGGGTGGCGGGCACCGCGATCAGCTTCTGACCGGCCGCTGAGTAGTACCCGACGACGTCCGCGGTCAGCTGGGTCACGCCGGTGCCGCCGGTGATGCTGACCGAGCCGTTCGCCCCGACCTGGCTGGTGATCAGCGTCGATGCTGGGCTGCCGGGGACGGCGAAGGCGGCAGGATGGCCGGTCCGGGTGCCTCCGGTGGGCCAGACCTCCAGCGATGACCGGCTGGAGGCGCAGCCGGTGGTCAGGTTCAGCATGACCGAGGTGACCCCGGCCGACGGGACGCCGCCCCGGCCCAGCACCGGCAGTGCGGCGCGGCGGCCCGGGCCGACCGCGAGCGTGGTCTGCCCGCCGAGGCCGGCCAGCCGGACCGGGGTCAGCGCGGTGAATCCGCCCGCTCCCGATGATGGTGGCGCGGCGGCCGGGGCGGGCAGAAGGGGCGGCTGGTTGAGGGCGGTGCGGCTGACTGGCCGGGCCACCGCAGTGG
>CALMAR010000227.1:3636-4415 GCA_937859855.1 uncultured Kineosporia sp. | reverse complement strand
GAGCCGGGCTCCGATCGGCCGCAGCCGCCAGAACAGGACGGCTCCCGGCACCCGGGACGCGGCGGGCGTCGTCCGCTGATCGTCTGGGACGTGCACGAGGACACCGCCGCGGCCATCACGATGAAGGGTTATCTGCCCCGGCCGCTGATGCCACTGGCCCAGTTCGCGGTGCGCTCGGTGGAGCGCTGGGCCGAGCGCAACTGCGCGTTGCTGCTGGCCGAGGAGAGCTACCGGGACCGGTTCCGCAAGCCCCATCCCGTGGTTCCCAACAGCGTGATCGTGCCCGGCGACCAGCCGCCCAATCCCGGCACGGACCGGGTGGTGTACCTGGGCCGGCTGACCCAGCCGCGGGGAGCGCTGGACATGATCGAGCTGGCCCGGCTGCTGCCGCCGGAGATCCGCCTGGAGTTGATCGGGCCAGCCGACGGTGAGGTGGCGGACGAGATCGCGGCCGCCGTGCGGGACGGGCTGCTGGTCCACCACGGCTTCGTCCCGAACCGGGAGGCACTGCGGATGCTGTCCGGTGCTCTGGCCGGACTGGCCCTGCTGCACGACGAGCCGAACTACGCCACCTCCCGGCCGACCAAAGTGATGGAGTACATGGCCTTTGGCGTGCCGGTGATCACCACCCCGAATCAAGCGTCGGCCGATTTGGTCGGCAATTACGGCAGCGGCCTGGTGGTTCCCTTCGGTGACCCGGCGGCGGCCGCGAAGGCGGTGCTGGAACTGCGGGCCGATCCGGAACGCCGTCAGCGACTGGGTGCGGCCGGGCGTACGGC
>CALMAR010000227.1:3357-3626 GCA_937859855.1 uncultured Kineosporia sp. | reverse complement strand
ATCTGGACTGGAACTCTGACGGGCAGCGCTTCGGCGAGCTGCTCCGCAGCTGGGCCCTGGCTGGACAGCGTGGCTGACCGCGGTCCGGAGTGTCGTACGACCCAGCAGGCGCTGGTGTCACCTGGCCATCGGTAGCCAAATCACCGCTGGGCGCAGCTACTCTGGGCGACGATATGGATGGCTCCTCGCCGCTGGCGTCTTCCTCACCGGACCGGTCCCCCCGCGTAACCGCGGACCGGCCCCGGAGCAAAGGGCTAAGGGGGCGGGAC
>CALMAR010000227.1:0-3347 GCA_937859855.1 uncultured Kineosporia sp. | reverse complement strand
TGAGCATCGTGATCTGTGTGCTGAACGAGGAACGGCATGTCGAGACCGCGATCGCGGCTGCCCTGGACCAGGACTACGCCGGGCCGCTGGAACTGGTGGTCGCACTCGGGCCGTCCCGGGATCGGACCGACTCGATCGTGCGGGCATATGCGGACCGTGATCGGCGGGTCCGATGGGTGCGCAACCCCGATCCCCGTGGCAGTACCCCGGCCGGGTTGAACGCCGCGATCGCGTCCAGTAACAGCCCGGTCATAGCCCGGATCGATGGGCACTCCCTGCTGCCCCGCGACTACGTGCGGATAGCGGTCGAGACCATGCGCTCGATCGGAGCGGACAACGTCGGCGGGATCATGGCCGCCGAGGGGACGACGCCGTTCGAGCAGGCCGTGGCCCGGGCGATGACCAGCAAACTCGGCGTGGGCAACGCCAGCTTTCACACCGGCGGCCTGCCCGGGCCAGCCGACACGGTGTATCTGGGGGTGTTCCGGCGCTCGGCCCTGGACCGGGTCGGCGGCTACGACCAGTCGTTCCTGCGCGCGCAGGACTGGGAGATGAACCTGCGGATCCGCCGGTCCGGAGGGCTGGTGTGGTTCCAGCCCGCGCTGCGAGTGTCGTACCGCCCGCGCTCGACGGTGGCGGCGCTGGGCCGGCAGTACTTCCACTACGGTCGCTGGCGCCGAGTGGTGATGCGACGGCACGAGGGCACGGTCAGCCTGCGCTACCTGGCTCCCCCTCTGGCCCTGGGCGGGATCGTGGCCGGGCTCGGTGTGGCCGCAGCCGGATTCGGGCCCGGTCTGCTGCTTCCCGGGGGCTACGTGGTGGCCATCCTGGCCGGGTCTGCGATCGAGGGCCGGGGCCTGCCCTGGCGATCCTGGGCCTGCCTGCCGGTTGTGCTGGGCACCATGCACCTGTCCTGGGGGACGGGTTTCCTGTCCAGCCCTCCCGGGCTGGCCCGTCCTGGCGGCCACCCCTCCCCCGGCGAGAGCCCGGAGGTCACTCCTCAGGTGGGTCATCTCTAGGCTGGCCGGGCGTTGCGGCGCGCCCGCTTCCTGCGGCGAGGCGCTGCAGCTGCCGTTCGTGCACACCGGGCAGCCAGTCCTGGCCGAATGTGGCCGATGGACCGATTCGGGGGTCCCTGGGAACCTGGGCGTCCCGCACGGCCTGCACGTAGGCCCGATCCTGCTCTGTCCGTGCGGGCAGCTGGCCGGCTCCGCCGACGCCACCGTGGCCGGGGACCAGGACATCGACGTCGTCCGTCAGGCTCCCAAGCAACCGCAGCCCGGCCAGGTAGTCCTCGACCGGGTCGGCGGCGGTCAGGTCGAAGATCGGGATCAGGACATCGGAAAGCATGTCACCGGCGACCAGGACCCTGCGGTCCTCGATCAGCAGCGCCGCATGACCGGCGGCATGCCCTTGGTGCTCGATGATCTGGACCGGAGGGCCGTCCCAGGGAATCCGCCTGGTGCCAGCGGGCAGACCGGTGATCAGGCCGAGCAGGTCCAGCGGTATGTCGCCGGCGATGTCCGGCGGCACGACCCGCGCGATCAGGTCATTCCAGTTCGGGTCCGATAGCCGGGCGCGGATGGTTGCCGCGCAGCGGGCCGTGCCGTAACGCGGCGCCGCACCGAGCTGCGCGTGCCAGAGCAGGTGATCCCAGTGCGGATGGGTGGAGAACCCGGCCACGACGGGCTGACCGAGGTCGCGGAGGTCGTTCGCCAGGGCGGCCAGCTCGTAGCCGTGGATCCCGGGGTCGATGAGCAACAGGCCAGTCCGGCCCTGCACGACAACGGTGTTGCTCTGGCAGAACTCGCTCTGCCGGATCAGAACACCGTCCGCAATCTGCCTCAGCACGGCTCAGGCGGCCTTGCAGACGTCGTGGATGTCCACGGCCGGGCCGGCCGCCGCCGAGGCGCCGGCACCGGGTGTGGCTGCCGGTGAGCTGGCCGGTCCGGCCCTCACCGCGGTGACGGATGGACTGGGCGTGGCCACGGCCGGACCGGCGGAAGCCGGGGTGTAGGAACCCTTTTCGTTGGCCGTGATGGCCTGCTGGATCTTCTGCCGGATGACGGTGAAGTCCGGATGCTTGGGCACGATCAGCGGCGGCACGAACTGCACGCTGTCGATCTTCTGTGACTTGGCCTTGTCGCCCAGGGTCAGGAAGCTGGGCAACTGCCCGGCCGGGATATCGGTGCTGACCACCTGGGCTCCCGCCTTGGCGATGTCCTGGAAGTTTCGCAGCACGGTGGCCGGGTCGAGCTGATTCAGCATCGCGGTCATCACACACCGCTGCCGGGCCATCCGGGCATAGTCGCTGGCACCCTCCCGGGACCGGCCGTACCAGAGCGCATGAAAGCCGTTCAGGTGCTGCAGGCCCGGCTTGATCCAGCCGTAGATCGGCGACGTCCCGCCGCCGATCGGCACCTTCTGCTCGACCCGGATGTCGATCCCGCCGACCGCGTCGATCAGCGAGCGGAAGCCCTGCAGGTCGATCAGCACGTAATAGTTGACCTTGAGCCCGGTGATGCCCTGCACGGCCTGCTTCATCGCCGCCGCCCCGGCGTCGGCCGCACCCGGGAACAGCGCCCGGTGCTGGGAGCCCCAGGTGTAGATCGCGTTCAGCAGGCAGGTGGCCCCGCACGACCAGCCGTTCGGAAGAGCTTTCGCCGCAGGCGTTCCCGGCGGGAACGGCACGTTCTGCAGGTTCCGCGGGAAGCTCAGCAGCACCGTGCGGCCGCTCGACTCGTCGATGCTGGCCAGGGTGACGCTGTCCGGCCGGGTGCCGACCCGGTCCGGACCGGCGTCCCCGCCGAGCAGGAGCACGTTGTACCGGCCGCCGGTTGCCGCCGAGGTCGTCTTGGCTCCGAATACTCCGTGCAGCAGGTCGGCTGCTGCCCACACCCGCCGTCCGGCCGAGATCGGGATCAGGCAGGTCAGCAGCACCAGCAGCAGCGCCAGCCCGGCCGCGATCCGCCGGTTGCGAACCGTCAGCGCTCCCGGCCGGCCCAGTCTCCAAGCATCGAAAAGCAGGATCGGCCAGGCAATTCCAGCCACGATCAGCAGTACAGCCAGCGGTCGCAGGAACCACTGATGGGTGAAGATGCCGAACACGAACTCGCGATGGACCAGCCAGAACAGCCCCAGCAGGGCGACGCCGGCCAGCATCCAGGCCCAGCTCTTCAGCGCGATCCGCCCGGCTCTGGCCCGCGACGAATCCGCAGGCCCGGCAATGACTTGCGCTGATCCGGGCGCGACCAGGCTGAGTGCGATCAGGGTGAAGGCCCGCCGGGTGGCCGCCGCCCGGTCGAGCAGCTCTGGATGAAGGGAGTGCGGGGCACCCAGATCAGTCA
>CALMAR010000226.1:1444-2900 GCA_937859855.1 uncultured Kineosporia sp. | reverse complement strand
CTGATAAGGAAGAGGTCAGAGGTTCAAGTCCTCTTAGGCCCACCCACTTCACGCACCTTCAGCTCTCTGAGGTACAAACTGAGCCACCTGTACCGGCTGCACCGCACATTCTCGTCTGGGCTCCTGTCTGCATCACTGGGTGCTCAGGGACCGCCCACTGCGAGGAAGGGTTCTCCCAGTGGTCGCGGTCGTCTCCCGGAGCGCAGACGAGTGACAAACCGAGTGACAGCGGATCGCCTCCGGAGCCCGCGCTGACGGACTGTCCGTCCAGGCGTCGCCACAGGGCTCGGCAAGGGGCTCTTTTCCGGTCCGTTCTGGACCCCGCCCGGGGGTTTGCCGAGCTGGGTGGCGAGGTTTGGCGCGGTCCTGGAGTGAGGCCGGGCTCAGACGCTCTTCAGCGCAGGCCGGGGGCCGGTCGGCTCGGAATCCGCACCGGACGGCGGATGCCGCCGCCGGAGTGCGGTCCCCAGTAGCGGACCGGCCAGCACGCAGACTGTGGCGCTGAACGAGAGGATGATCGGCGAGGTGGCGTCGTCCCAGCCGGCCACTCCAGGCCAGGCACCGGGCCGGTAGTAGGCGTCGTAGAGCATGCCTAGCGCCAATACGGTTGCGACCAGAACTGTGACGCACATCGGCCGCCACGACGACTGGATGACGATCACTGAGCCTGCCGCACCGAGCGCGGCCCACCCGAAAATGACCAACAAGCCGGGACTTTCGATTCCATTGTCGGTCCGGGCCAGGATCTGAGCGGTCATCGTCACCGCAGTGAAGAGGGCGAACAGGAGCCCAGGTGCGACCCGGCCGTGATGCTGATCGGACAGCTCCGGGTCGGCCGTGGCGGCCATGAAACTCCGGCGCTCGGGCAGGCACCGCGTCGTCCACCAGGTCCATCCGGCCAGGAGCAGGAATTGGACGCCCTGTACGGCACCATGCCACCACCAGGTCGTGTCTTGCAGGTCAGCAGTCAGCAATCCGGCTCGGACCGGCGCGGCCAGCACCGTCATCGGCCCGGCGCACACTCCGGCCAGGACGAGTCCGGCCAGCACCGGCTGGCCGCTCCGGCTGAGCATGCAGGCCATCCCGCCTGCAAGCAGCGACAGGGCCAACATGGCCAAGCAGTGCTTGACCACCGAATACTGCCCGGCCGAGCTGACCTGCTGAGCCACCCAGACCTGGCGCACGGTGAACTGCGCCCAGGCCGCAACCCCGCCGTCCAGCACGATCAGCGCCGGGATGGTGATCAGGCTGCCTGCTGCCAGAGCCTTCCAAGACGGAGGAAGTCGTCGATCCGCAATGAACGAGGGCAAGGACCGGGCCATGACAATGGATCGGCAGCGTGATCCGGTGACCTGAGTCACCTGATCACTCGATCGGTCCCTCGGGAGAAACCTGGCGGGGGGGGGGGGGGCCCCAGAGAACCCGCCCCCCCCCCCGGGGAGCGCGATTCACCCCC
>CALMAR010000226.1:0-1434 GCA_937859855.1 uncultured Kineosporia sp. | reverse complement strand
GGGGCGTGTGGGCGGCCCCCGAGCAACATCCGGCCCGCCCGCCGTGAGCGGACTATCCCAGCCGCCGAACGGCGTGTAGAAGTTCCGGACTCGGAGCCAGGGCCTGACCGCCGTCCTCTTCCTCATGGAACCGGCTCGATGAGGGCAGCACCATGCGCGGCTGCTGCCGCTGCCTGCGGACCGAGCGGGTCTCCTGCCGGACCAGGAAGACGGTGACCACGACCACCGACACGGTCACGACGAACGAAAGCATGAACAGCTGGTGGAAAGGCACGTCATCACCTCCCGAAATGGGCTGCGACAGTTAGCAAACAGGGATGAACAGGGCCGCCAGATGCGCGGACACAGATAGGCCATTCAAGGCCCAGCAGTGATGCAGGAATTCGCGCCCTAGATGTGGGCGGCATCCTCGCTGGTCGGCTCGCTGAGCGCGCAAGGCCAAGCAGTCATTGGCATACCAGAGCGGATACGCACCGGGTGATTGAAATACATCGTCGGCACCTCCAGCTCGTATGGTTCGCGAATGGCCAGAGTACGGTGGCCAGACCCACAGACGCCAGGGCTTTAATTTGGCAGAACAGCAATCCGGCCGAAGAAGTTGTTGATCTGGCTGACGACGTCCATCAGATCGTCAAGGTTGATCGGCTTGGTGACGTAGGCGTTCGCATGCCGGGTGTAGCTCTCCCGGACGTCGGCCGGAGCCTGGGACGTCGTCAGAATCACCACTGGGATGCTGCGCAGGTCCTCGTCGGCCTTGACCTCGGCCAGCACTTCGTGACCGCTCATCCGGGGCATGTTCAGGTCCAGCAGCATCACGTCGGGACGGGTCGCGGAGGTAAAGGGGTGCAGCCGTCGCAGGTAGGCCAATGCATCGTCACCGTCGTTCACCACGTTGACATCCCGGGTGGTCCCGGATGCCTCCAGGGCCTCCTGGATCATCAGCACGTCACCGGGATCGTCATCAACGAGGAGAATCGAGAGCGCACGGGGAGTAGTGGTCACGGTGATCTCCACTCTGTTCCGGAGCGCCGCAGGACCTCTTTGTTGGCTGTAAAGCTGTCCACAGGAGCTGTTCCAACACCCTAACTGGATCTTAGAGGCGGCATGGTCACACTGCCCAGCCGCCATCCGGAGGCGCATCGGCTGAGAGCTCTGCTCGTGAGCCCGGTGGTAATCTTCTCGCCGTGAAGAAGCTGATCCTTGCCCTGGCGGCGGCGGGCGCCGGTGTTGCCATCTGGCGCAAGCGGAACTCGAACAAGCCGCAACAGCAACTGTGGGCGCAGGCAACCGACCGGGTCTGATCGCCCTTCTGATCGCCCAGGATGTGGTCTCACTGCCCGCGACATCCGGGGACGTGGCGCAATTGGTAGCGCACCTGCTTTGCAAGCAGGGGGTTGTCGGTTCGAGTCCGATCGTCTCCACCCAGCTCAGAGG
>CALMAR010000225.1 GCA_937859855.1 uncultured Kineosporia sp. | reverse complement strand
ATATGGAACCCGTCCGAGGTGAGCGCCGCACCGGCCAGCCACGCCTGCACCGTCGCTCCCCGGGCGCCGGCGTGCTCGGCCGACTCCAGCACGACCATTCCGGCGCCTTCGCCCATCACGAAACCATCGCGATCGACGTCGTAAGGCCGCGACGCCCTGGTCGGGTCGTCGTTGCGGGTGGAGAGCGCCCGCATCGCGGCAAACCCGCCGACGCCGCACACCACCACGTCGGCCAGCCCGCGGCGGATCAGCTCAGCGCCCTGCGCGATCGCCTCGGACCCGGACGCGCAGGCGGAGACCGGCGTGTGCACTCCGGCCCGGGCGCCCAGCTCGATCCCGATGTAGGCGGCCGGGCCGTTGGGCATCAGCATCGGGATGGTCAGCGGCAGGATCCGCCGCGGACCTTTCTCGTTCAGCGTGTCGTAGGCGGTGAGCAGGGTCTGCACGCCGCCGATGCCGGATGCCACGCACACCGCCAGCCGCTCGGGTTCGACCTCGGGCGATCCGGCGTGGGCCCAGGCCTCCCGGGCGGCGACCAGCGCGTACTGACCGCTGGGATCCAAACGGCGGGTCTCTGGCCGGCTCAGCACCTCCGACACCGGCTGGGCCAGCGTGCACGCGAAAGTCACCGGCAGCTGGTATCGCGCGAGCCACTGCGGATCGAGGGGCCGCGCACCTGAGACGCCCGCGAGCGCGGCGTCCCAGGTGCTGGCGACGTCCCCGCCCAGCGGAGTGGTGGCACCGAGGCCGGTGATCGCGATCTGCCGGGAAGCGGACATCTGGATCAGCTCTTGCCCGCGGTCTGGCTGGCGTTGCTGATGAAGGTCACCGCATCGCCTACGGTCTTCAGCTTGCTGACCTCGTCGTCCGGGATCTCCACTCCGAACTGGTCCTGCGCGTTCACCACGATGGTCATCATCGACAGCGAGTCGATGTCGAGATCCTCGGTGAAAGACTTCTCCAGCGTGACGTCGGTGGCCGGAATCCCGGTCTCCTCGTTCACCAGGTCGGCCAGGCCGCTGAGGATCTCCTGCTGGCTGAGGGCCATGGGTTGCTCTCTCCTTCTGATCGGGCGTTCTTGCTTGGATGGTGTTGCTGCCGCACCGGGAACAGCGCGGGGGTTCAAAGGGGCCGGAAGGTCAGGGCAGGCGGACGACCTGTGCGGCGTAGCTCAGGCCGGCTCCGAACCCGATCAGCAGGGCCAGCCCGCCGGAGAGGTCCGGATGCTGCTCGAGCAGGGCGTCCATGGCCAGTGGGATGGAGGCGCCGGACGTGTTGCCGGCCACCACGATGTCCCGGGCGATGGCGACGCTGGACGGCAGACCGATCTGCTTGGCCAGCGAGTCGATGATCCGCACATTGGCCTGGTGCGGGATGAAGGCCGCCAGATCACTGGCGGCAACGCCGGCGGCGTCCAGGGCCTTGCGTGCGATCGGCGCCATCTCCCACACCGCCCAGCGGAACACCGCCTGGCCCTGCATCCGGATGGTGGGCCAGGCCGGCGGGTCGTCCAGCTCCGGTTCACCGGTGTTCATCTCGGCGGTGATCTCGGCGCTGACATCGGAGCCGATGTCGAAGCCGGTGCCGAAGCCGGGCCCGGGCGCCGCAGCGGGCGGGAAGGCCGGCCCCCCCGCGACCAGATGCGAGCGGACGCCGGCGTAGGAGCCGGAGGTGATGTGCTCCCAGCGGGAGCCGTCCGATCCCCAGACCGTCGGGCCGATCCCCGGTTCCCCCTGTTCACCGGTGGAGGACACCACCACCGCGCCCGCGCCGTCGCCGAAGATGAACGCGGTGGAGCGGTCGGCCGGATCGGTGATGTCGCTGTACTTCTCGGTACCGACGACCAGGATGTTGGCCGCGGTCCCGGCCCGGATCAGGGCGTCGGCCAGCGCGATGCCGTGCGGGAACCCGGCGCAGGCTGCGGCGATGTCGAAGGCGGCGGCCGGGGTGGCTCCCAGCCGATGCGCCAGCGCGGCCGCGGCCGCGGGCATCTGCTGCAGGTGCGAGACGGTCGCGCCCAGAATCGCATCGACGTCGCCGGGGGCGAGTCCGGCCCGGTCCAGCGCGGCCTGGGCGGCGGGCACGGCCAGGTCGATCACCGTCTCGTGCGGTTCGGCGAAGTAGCGGGTGACGATGCCGGTCCGTTCCCGGATCCACTGGTCCGAGGAATCCAGCACCTGGCAGATCTCGTCATTGGTGACCACCCGCGGCGGCCGGTAGCTCCCCACCGAGACGATCCGGGCGTAGCCGCCACCGCGCGACGGCGTCAGGGCCGGGCTGGACGTGCTGGGGCTGGTCACGCGGTGGCTGCCTCGGGGAGCATGCGTAGCAGAGGCTGACCGGGTACCACCGGATCGCCCTCTTCCACCAGCCATTCCACCACGGTGCCGCCATGGTTGGCCCGGACCGGATGCCGCTCGCGGCGTCCTTCGATCAGTGCCACCTGGGTGCCGGGACGCAGGTAGGTGCCGTCCTCGATCGAGGCACCGCCGGCGGTGGTCCGATGCACCATGCCCTTGGTGGGCGAGACCAGCAGCCGCCAGGCCGGTGCCTGAGCCATCTCCGCGGTACCGCCGTGCCGCCGGACCAGATCGCGGGCCGCATCCAGGTCATCCGGCGTCTTCAGCGCGACAATCTCGACGCCGGGCAGGGCACGCTTGGCCAGCCCGGCCAGAGTGCCGGCCGGCGGGATCTCGATCAGGCCGGTGACACCGAGGTCGGCGAAGGCCTCCATGCACAGGTCCCAGCGAACCGGGTTACTGATCTGGCTGACGATCCGGCGGATCACTTCGCGGCCATCGTGGATCACCGTTCCGTCGCGGTTGGAGACCAGCGGTACCCGGGCGTCGTGGGTGCTGACCGAGCGGGCCAGCCGGCGCAAGGCTCCGGTGGCCGGAGCCATGTGCCCGGTGTGGAATGCACCCGCCACCCGCAGTGGGATCACCCGCGACTTGGCTGGGGCGGCCTGCTTGAACGCGGCCAGATCGCTGAGCAGACCCGCGGCGACGATCTGGCCTGCCCCGTTGACATTGGCGGCGATCAAGCCATGCGCGCCGATCGCCTGGGCGACCTCCTCGGCGTCGCCGCCCAGGACGGCGCTCATCCCGGTGGGCTGCGCCGCGGAGGCCTCAGCCATCGCCCGTCCGCGCTCGCTGACCAGCACCATGGCCTGCTCGGCGCTGATCACTCCGGCCGCGGTGGCTGCGGTGATCTCGCCGACCGAGTGGCCCGCTCCGGCTCCGACCGCGGAATAGGCGTCTACCGGATGCGGGAACAGCTCCAGCAGGCTGACCAGGCCAGCCGCCACGATCAGGGGCTGAGCCAGTGCGGTGTCCTGAATGGTCTCGGCACTGGACGTCGTGCCGTGCTTGATCAGATCGATACCTGCAACGGCTGACAACCAGCCGAGCCGGTCGGGCACGTGGGTCAGCTCGAGCCAGGGAGCGAGGAAGCCCGGGGTCTGGGCGCCCTGTCCGGGAGCAACAACAACAAGCACCTCAGCAGGCTCACCCGGACAAGCGTCTTCTCGCAGCCGTGCGGCCGACGGAGAATTGGGCCTGGTTCTTGTAGCTATTCTACAAATGCCGCTACTCATGAGTAAGGCGAGGGCGGGACGATGCCCAGGCGGCCTGCGGTGATAGCTATCCGTAACGTGTAGGCCTCGCGCGAGATGGTGGGGTTCAGCCCGGTGATATCGCTCACTCCCCCAAGCCGATACCCGACCGTATTGGGCTGTACGAACAGGGTGCGGGCGGTTCGTTCCAGTGAACCGCCGCCGTCCAGGTAGGCCGCTGCGGTCTCCAGAACCTGGGGGGACGCCGCCAGCAGCGGCTGGTAGATCTGCTCCAGCAGGGCTTGCCGGGCGCTTTCGTCACCACTGAGCAGCCGTTCGGGCAGCAGTTCCCCGGCGCTGACCGGCCGGGGCGCCGCGGGCCATCCGGCCACCGCCACCAGCCCGGCCAGGGC
>CALMAR010000224.1 GCA_937859855.1 uncultured Kineosporia sp. | reverse complement strand
GGGAGCGTAGGACGGGGACGTCGTGGTCGCCCTCGCGAAAGTGCCGGTGCCGCTGCCCGCGATGAAGCTGAACGACCCCGAAAGCGACTTTTCCGAGGCGTTGATCGACCAGTCCACCCGGAAGGAGCCGCCGGGCACGTTCAGGCCGAGATCCTGCCGAATGGCATCACCCACGACCTGCACCGGCCCTGTGCCCACTGCACCGTCCGGCCCCCAGATCTGCAGAGTGGCACCTGGCTCGGGTGGCACATTGAACGTGACCGAGACCGCCTCGGGCGCTTTCGCGACCACCGCCGCTGTTGGACTGGTGCCGATCAGCTGCACCGGGTCTGCGCCGTTTGCTGCTGCTGGCCAGAGCCCGAGCAGGCCGGCCGTCAGGACAACAACACTGAGCGCACGCATAGGGGCAGCGTGTCAGTGAGCCAGTCCTGAGTGCAGGCCGAACCGCCGCCCGCCGACGGCAATCAGCCGATCCCCCGATCGCCGGCGGCGAACTCTGCCGGAGCGGGGCGAGACCGTGGGCGAGCTGGATCAGGAACAATCCCTTCCGCTTGCGGACGTAGTCTCGAAAGCATGGCCGATACCCCCGCCCGCCTGCTCCAGCTGCTGTCCCTGCTGCAGGCCCCGCGGGACTGGCCCGGCCCCGAACTGGCCCGGCGGCTGAGTGTCAGCACCCGCACGGTGCGCCACGACATCGAGCGCCTCCGGCATCTCGGTTATCCCGTGGATGCCACCCGCGGGCCGGTCGGCGGATATCGGCTGATGGCCGGCGCAGCCATGCCGCCATTGCTGCTGGACGACGACGAAGCCGTGGCCATCGCGGTCAGCCTGCGAACCGCGGCCGGCGGCGCCGTGCAAGGTATCGAGGAGACCGCGCTGCGAGCGCTGACCAAACTGCAGCAGGTTCTGCCCAAGCGGCTTGGCCAACGGGTCGACGCGCTGGCCAGCTACACCGTCCGGGTTCCCACCGGCCGCGGGCCGGAGGCGGATGGAGCCACCCTCGCCCTGATCGCCGCGGCCGCGCGTGATCGGGAGCGCATTCGATTCGACTACGCCAGTCACGACGCAGAGACCAGCCAGCGCCGGGTCGAGCCCTTCCGCCTGGTCAATTGGGGACGCCGCTGGTATCTGGTGGCCTGGGACGTCGATCGGCGATCCTGGCGCACCTTCCGGGCCGATCGGATAAGCCGGCCGGCCGGTAGTGCGCTGCGGTTCGCGCCGCGCGAACCTCCAGCCGGCGACCTCGGTGAATACGTGTCCAGCGGAGCCCGGCGAGCCCGTGCCCGGTTCTCCGGCAGGTTGCGGATACATGCCCCCGCCGCTGACATCGCTGAGAAGCTCGCTTTCAGCCAAGCCACTATCGAGCAGTTCGATGATGGATCATGCGTGGTCGAGATCGGTGCCGATTCGGCTCAGTCAATGGCCGCCTGGCTGGGTTTCCTGGACGCAGACTTCGAGGTGCTCGGTCCCTTGGACCTGAAGGCGGCGGTCGCTGCCGTGGCGCAGCGCTATACCCGGGCCATCGCTGGCCGGTGACCCGCGCTCACCAGCTGACCCCGGCGGCCCAGTCGCCCCAGAACCATCCCCCAATTCATCCGGATCTCGGTCAATGTGCTTGCCCGTCACCAGAATTGGGGACGGTACAGATCGGGTGACACGGACATCGAAGAGGCGGCGCACCGGCTGACTGATCTATCGTCAGGCCGTACCCTCACGCGCCGGAACGTCGCTCACGGGTCCTGCGTCGAAGTCAAGGTCACGGCGCCTTCCGTAGTCGAGGAGTCATGACGACCAGCAACATGACCAAGGGCTTGGCCGGGTCGCGCCGCTCCAGCGGGCAGTTGTTGCTGCCGCTCGCCGTCCTGTTGGTAGCGGGCGGTGGTGCTGGCCTGTTCTGGCTGTGGGGTGATCATCTCGGCCCGCTCTGGATCGGCCTGGCCGCCGCCAGCGTGCTCGCCGCCACCGCAAGCATGACCCTGGGGGCCATGCGCCGTCAGCACCGGCGGGCCCAGTGGATCGAACAGCGCCAGGGCATGGATCTGGAGAAGGCGGACTCCCGGCAGATGATGCTCGAGATGCTGTCCCGGATCGGCGCCATCCAGCAGGATTTGGATCTCCTGATGGGCGAGTTCAGCGGCGAACAACGGCGCGGCTCCGGTCGTCACGCGGGTCCGATTCTGGTTGACATCCGGGACGACGTTCAGCCTCTGGGTGAGCAGTTCGACGATCTCGAAGACTTCGGCGACCTGGATGACTTCGACGACATCGAGGTGATGTCTGAGCTCGAGCTGGACGAGCTGGAGCGGGACGAGCGGGACGACGCCGGCGACAGCGACACCGGCGAGGACGACGAGGACGACGAGGACGACGAGGACGACGAGGACGAGGACGACGAGCGGCCCAGCGGGCGCACCCATCACGAAACCCGTTCCCGAGCCATCGAATCCGGACATGAATCGGCACTGGATGATGAGGATGCCGACCCGGCCGACCCGGGCGACCCGGCCGAGCAGGGCGAACCGATCGAACAGCGTGAGCCCTTCACCAGCAAGCTGGCCGGCCTGCACCTGGTCCGGGACGCGGACGCCGAGTCCAGCGATCCCGACGCCGTGGCCATCGCCCCCGCGGCGGATCCGCGCCCGGCGCGACGGTTGCGCCGCCTGGTCCGGGATCGAAACCCTTCGCCGCGGCTGGATTCCCCGTCCCCGCCTTCGATTCCGATCCAGCGCGAACCCGTGCAGGTGATTCAGCTGCCTCCTCATTCCGGCGACGACGCGCTCAGCTCCGACTTCGGCGCTGGATCGGATGGAATGCCGGACCGCGACGATGCTGCTGACCTGGATGACCCAGGTGACCAGGGAGGCGCGAGATAGTTCATGCTGACGGAGCTTTCGCAGGTCGCGGACTCTTCGCCGCTGCCGATGGCCGCCCGGCTGGCCCAAGTCGTGATCGTGGCGACGGGGTTGGCCTACTTGGTCATTCTGCGTCCGGCCAATGCCCGTGCGGATCTGCTGCTGGAGCTCGACTTCCTCCAGCAGGAACTCAATGACGACCTGCGGGCCCAGCGTCTTCCGCCGGCCGATCCTCTGGTCGACGACCTGATCCGAGCCCTGTTCACCGCCCGGCGGTCCTCGCGTCATGCACTGACCCGCGAGGGCTGGTGGCCCTCCGGTGACGGCCAGCACAGTTCGCTGAACCCGGCTCAGCAGATCAGCATCGATGAGTACCGGCAGCGGCTCACCACCGCGCTGCTCCGCTGTCAGCACGGCCAGCTGTGGTGGCTCTGGGCTCCTCAGCCGCCCCGGCATTTCCGTGATCCCGCTCCGGCCAGTCGTCAGCGCTCGCTACCAATCCAGCCTCAGGTGTCCACCCTGATCGACCGGGCTCGCGGGCTGAGGCCGGCTCCGGCCAGCGCCAGCGTCCGGATCGACCTGTCTGAATCCGCTCTGAGTGAGCTGCGGCCGCCGCTCTGAAATGTCCGCTTGGACCAGTACTCCGGCAGGCTCGCGCAGAATCGCCTGAGTTCGCCGGCGAATTACTTCGCCAGTCACGCCAATGCGACATGGCATCACGCTGACCCCTCCCAGACGCCGTATGTTGTGCTTACCCGAAGGGCCCGCGGCCAGTGCCGCGCAGCAACGGACGCATCGCAGGCCAGGGGAAACGCAGCCCGGACAATCTCTGCCGCGCGGGTGCCGGCCCC
>CALMAR010000223.1 GCA_937859855.1 uncultured Kineosporia sp. | reverse complement strand
AGGCGATCGAGCGGATGCTGGTGATCACTGACCAGCTCGGCGGCGACCTCGAACCCCGCACCCAAGCCCTGCTCGACGCAATAGGCAACGGGGAAGCGCTGGACCACATGATGGGGGACGCACTGTGACCTGGAATCCAATAGCAGGTCTTCGAATCGTCATCGCTGCCGCAGTCGTCGTGCTTACGGCAACCCTGGTCGCATGCAGCGGTGACAGCTCCAACGGGACTTCGACTACAACGAGTTCGCCGACGCCTTCTGTCCTCGCGCCCACGACACCGGTCCTATCCCAGACACAAAAGAACGTAGCCGCAGCCGAAGACACAGTTCGGGCCTTCTATGCCGCAACGGACCGTCTTTACCAGAACAATCAACTTCCTATAGATGAGTTGAACCGCTTAACACGAGAAAAGTCCTACACCGAGTGGTCCGACGATTTACGCGGTGAACGGATACGCGGATACAAACAAATTGGCGACACGCAGATCGTGACTATAAGCGGTCGGTCAAAGGCCAGCAATGCGAGGCCAACTGTGCTTGTCTCCGTCTGCTACGACGTTAGCAATGTCAAGGTCGTGGATCGAACGGGAAAATCCGTCGTCTCACCAAAGAGGATCAATAAAGCTAGGGCCACGTACGACGTCCAGCAATGGGCTGATGGCTGGTACATAGCGGAAGACACTGCGCGAGGGGAACCATGCTGAAGCGTGTATGCATAGCCCTAGCCGTAACGGTCGCTTCAGCGGCGGTGAGTCTCGGTCTACCAACCGGTGCCGCCGCGGCCGGCTCACCCCCGCCGAAGTGCAAGATCAGCAGAATCACCGGTCAGTGCGTCATCTCCGTTACGGGGCCAGGCTCTGGCGCTCCACCGGGAGGCGGGAGCGGAGGCGGAGGAGGCCACGCGACTCCTGTCAAGCAGGCGTGCGTCAACAACACGTGGCCGCCACACGGTTCTGTTCCTTGCACGGGTAAAGGCCTGTACGGCACTACCTGGTGGTCCAACAGCATGCAGTGCTATATCAGCGCTGTAAAACCGCCGCCCCCTGCATCTGATCCCGACTGGGCGGGCCATTACGGCGAGGGTGCCATTTATTTCTGTGAGCCGCCGCACCTGGTGCCGAACGCCGGCATGGTCACCACCACGTTCTGGTCGCTCACCCCTCCCGCTGGGCCAGCGGCCCCACCTGATCCGCGGCAGCTCGCTCTGCAGGCCCTGAAAGCGATGGACCTTCATGCGATCACGATCGGGATCGTGCCAAAGCCCGTCGCGGGCAGCGTTGGCATCATCGGCATGCCGACATGGATGTGGGCTGCGAATCCCACCGTAACTACGGTAGGGCCTATTACCCGGACCGCCGCCGCCGCCGGCTACACCGTCACTGCGACCGCGACGGTGAAATCTATCGACTGGCAGATGGGAGATGGATCGACCGTCGTGTGTGAGGGAGGCGGAACCCCTTACAAGGACTCTTATGGGCGACAGTCATCTCCGAACTGCGGACACACATACACCAGCACCGGGCATTACACGGTGAACGCTGTCTCCCATTGGGAAGTTGCCTGGGCAGGTATAGGCCAGAACGGTGTAATCCCCCTCGACCTGACCCAGACAGCCAATATAGTCATGGGCGAAGCACAGGTTATTAGCCAGTAGAAGCCCGCCTAGTGGACTTCAACGTCGATCGAACTCGCCAGCCTTTACTCCAGCAATGAAGACGTCCCACTCGTTCGGGGTAAACGCAAGGATCGGTCCTGCGCCTTTCTGCTTAGAGTCCCGCACTCCGATGGCATCAGGTTGAAGAGAAACCTCCACGCAACCCTGACTGCCGGAGTTGCCGGACTTGAAGAAGGAATTGGTCGGGAACCGATCGT
Organism: uncultured Kineosporia sp.; assembly: GCA_937859855.1. The sequence goes on along the minus strand of CALMAR010000223.1, from coordinate 1,891 downwards.
GTTCGCTCATGCTGTCCTCCGTGCAGGTTGGCCGTACTCGGCTAGCGGGATGGAATGGCGCAGCAGGTCATCCCGCCACGTCTTGAAGCGCGACACCTCAGCTGCGTCAGTCAGGAGGTCGACCCCGAGCCAGTTCCCAGCCTGGTCGTAATTCATCAGGCAAGCCGTATCATCTAACAGCCAGAAGTCAGGATGAAGTGATCGATCGCTGACGAGGATGCGGATATCTTCGCCGGCCTTCACGCCCTCGGGATAAACAACACTCAGCTCAAACTGTAGGTATTCGCTAAGTGGTTCACGAACAACGTGGACGCGCTTGACCTCCTTCCCGGCCACGCGAGCGTCGCGCAAGATCCGTCGCCAGGGGTCTTTCCAGCCCAGATCGTCTGGCTCACCCCTGAGCCAGCGCGCAAAAGGTTCAGCCTCCTCGTCGCTGACGTAGAACGGCAGAGTCTCCAAGCGGAACGCTGCTCGGGTGAACAGCCCGTCCCAACGGTCGAGAAACTCAGCCACGGTCAGTCGCACGGACGCTCCTTCCGGCTGCTATGCGCCACCAGCCACCACGTTAGGCGTAGTCATCGCACGCAGCAATGGGTCTTGCGTGCATAGATCCGGCTACCCTGCATGACGTGGCGGACCCCGATGACGCATGGACTGAGCTGGCAGCTGCTCTGAAGTCGTTGCACACGGACTCGGGGCTGTCCGGGGTGGAGCTGGCGAATCGGACGCAGTGGTCGCAGTCCAAGGTGTCTCGCATCGAGAATCGGCAAACGAAACCGACCCCGGATGACGTCCGCACGTGGGCCAAGCACACGGGGGCCTCGGCGGAGTTGACCGCCGATCTACTCGCCCTGGCAGCTGACGTCGCAACCATGACGCGGTCCTGGCGGGCCGCTCACCGCCGCGGGCTTGCTGCGGCGCAACGTGAAGTCGCTGCGCTTGAGGCCCGATCGTCCACGGTCATCAACCTCGACACCAACGTCGTCCCTGGGCTGCTGCAGGTTCCGGGGTACGCAGAGCGCATTCTGCGAATGAGAGACGCGTCAACCAGTCACGATGTCGCTGAGGCAGTGGCGGCGCGCATGAATCGGCAAGCTGTTTTGTTCGATCCAACAAAGGATTTCACGTTCGTGATAACCGAGGGCGTGGCTCTCTATTGTCCAGGCGGCCCCAGCGTCCGGTCAGCGCAGGCCAGCAGACTGATGGAGATGCTCGATCAACCCAACATCACCTTGGGCATCCTTCCCTACGCCTTGGCCGACCAGTGGCCGGTCGTACCCAGCGACGCCTGGATGATCTTCTACAAGGCCGATGGGGTAACTGCCCTTTCTGAGGCTGGTGGCGGTGACGACTGGACCACCGACGAAGACAGAATCTCTGGCTTCGTGCAGCGCACGTACCGGGCTCTCGAGCTGGCCCTGTCCGGCGACGCCGCGAGGGACCTAATCAGGTCGTCGTCTCGCTGACGTCGTTTCTCTAGCTTATCGGCCTCACCTCAGGAGCTGTTCCTGGCCGACGGCACCCTTGCGCGAACCCTTGCGCAACCTTGGTGTTGCATGCAAGGTAGGAGTTGCACGCAATTGCATGTAACTTGAGGGGTCTCCATGCTCGTGATCATCCACATCCACGCGGGTCAGTCATGACACCTACTCATGTACTGACCGCCCCCATCCCTGGTGGCGGTGAGTGGGAAACCGCGGAATCAGCACATCTCAATCTGCTGATCATCAGTGATCAATGTCAGCCCGTCCGCTGCGCTGAGCTGGTCGCCAAGTACGCCCCCGGAGCTTCATGGCTGGGCTCAGACCTAGGAGTGCGAGCCCGTCTCGACGGTCGAGGCACCAGCGCTAACATCCGGAGCCGCACCGGCGGGACCGTCCACCCCCACGCG
>CALMAR010000222.1:3903-5133 GCA_937859855.1 uncultured Kineosporia sp. | reverse complement strand
GGCCAGGGCCGCGTGGGCGCTGCGGCTGGCCTCCATCAAACCGTCGACCACCGGACCGGTGACCACCGGCCCCGGACCCAGGTGCGGCAGCAGGCGGGCCACCAGTTCAAGCGGATCGTCGGGGTGGCCCGCCAGCATGACCAGTTGCTCGCCCTGCACCCCGACCAGCAGATCGCCGCCGCCTGGGCGGACCGCCCGGTGCAGCGCTGAGACCAGCTGAACCTCCGGCTCGGCCGACGTCCGGCCCGCGATCGCGCATAACCGGTGCGTACTGGACCAGCCCAGAGCCGATGCCCGAGAACGTAATTCGTTGTCGTCGGCGCCCCTCAGCACGCCGTCGACGACCAGCGCTTCCAGCCGGGCGTCCCAGGCGCCGCGAGACTCAGCGGCCTTGGCGTACACCTGGGCGGCGGCGAAGGCCACATCCCGCGAGTAGCGCAGGATCGCCTCGCGCAGCTCGTGTTCGGCTCCGGGGGCGGCCAGTGCGCCGGACTGCTCCTCGACGACGTCCACCATGATCCGGGTCATCTCCAGGGTGTGCTGGAGTGAGATCGACGAAGTGAGTTCCCGCGGCGCGGTGCCGAACACATCCGCCGTGATCTGCACCGCCCCGGACGGATCTCGATACCAGGCGACGAAGGCCGAGATCGCCGCCTGGGCGATCAGGCCGACCCAGGCCCGGTCCTGCGCGCTCATCGTCCGGTACCAGGACAGCAGGTTCTCCATCCGCTGCACGGCCAGCCCAGCCAGGTCACCGCTGGCGCGGCGCAGATTCGCCACAGTGGCGTCATCGGCGGCCGGCACCCGCCCACGATACGGCGGTGCGAGCGAGCCGTCATCAGCGTGGCGACCGCTCACCCGGCCGCCGTATTCAGGGTGCCCATATGGTCCCACCTGCGAAAACAGGCAGCACAGGGGCGGGCAGCTTCGCCGCTGGCCCGGCGAGCCGATAGGGTCGAGCCGATCGGTCTGGGCGTCCGGAGTCGCCTGGGGTGGGCGGTCAGGACGTTGAAAGATGTGAGTGCGAAGGGACGATATGGCGGCGGCGAACCGGAGCGAGGAGGACGCCCTGCGCGCCCGGCTGGTGGAGGATCCCAACGACACCGAGGCCTTCGATCAGCTGGCCCAGATCGTCCGGCAGATCGCCACCGAGGGCCATCGGCACGGTGATCCGCAACGCGAGGCCGACGACGCCGTATGGGCGCTGGCCGAAGAGGTGGCCGGCAACGG
>CALMAR010000222.1:0-3893 GCA_937859855.1 uncultured Kineosporia sp. | reverse complement strand
GACGCGGGGCCGGCCACCGGCCGCGCCTGGTATCCGCTGATCGAGCTGGGCCGGCTGTCGATCAACGCCGACCGCGAGTCCGGACTGCGCCGTCTGGCTACCGCTGCCGAGCGTGACCCGACCGGTGAAGCGCTGGCCCGCGGCCTGTCGATGTTGCGCGAGGCTGGGCACCCGGTGGACGCACTCAATCTGGGGGTGGGGCACTGGCGCCCCCGCGAGCATGTGGTCGAAGCGGGACGCCAGCTGATCGAAGCCGCCATCGAGGCCGGGCGGTTCGGCGATGCCCAGCGACTGCTGGCGGCGCTGGACGTGCATGAAGATCAAGAAGGCGTGCGCAGAGTCCGGGCGGACCTCGAACCTCGGATGACCCAGTCCGGGCGCGGGACCGGGATGCCGCAGGCGACCGGCTGACCCCTGGCCCTGATGCTTCCTCGAACCAGCGCATGAGCGCTCGCTGAGCCCGCACGAGCGGTGGTTCCGGGAGTACCAGCCTGAGGCGGACGCTACGAGTCGCCGCCAGCCGTTCCCGTTGTTCCTGCCGTCACATCATTCAGCCGGTACTTCTCCGCCGCCTGGCCCGGGATGCCCCGGTCGATCTCACCCCGTCCGGCCAACTGCTCCAGTACCCGCACGGTCACACTCGGCCCGTCGATACCGAACCAGCGGCGAGCTGCTGGACGGGTGTCGGACAGGCCGAAGCCATCGGCGCCCAGCGAAACGAACTGTTGCGGCACCCACTGCCGGATCTGGTCCGGAACCGCGCGCATGTAGTCGGTGACCGCCACCACCGGCCCGGGGGCATCGGCCAGCGCCTGGGTCACATAGGGCACCCGGGGATCCTGGTCGGGATTGCGGAAGGCCTGCTCGTCGCAGGCCAGAGCGTCGCGGCGAAGTTCGGTCCAGCTGGTCACACTCCACACCGAGGCCCCTACGCCCCAGTCCTGGGCCAGCAGCGCCTGCGCCTCCAGGGCCCACGGCACCGCCACTCCGGAGGCCAAGATCTGCGCCGCCGGACCGCTGGCTCCTTCGGGAGCCCCGGCCAGCCGATAAAGCCCCCGCAGCACGCCCTGGACGTCGAGCCCGTCCGGTTGTGGCGGCTGCACCATCGGCTCGTTGTAGACGGTCAGGTAGTAGAACACGTCCTCCGGTGATTCTCCGTACATCCGGCGCAGGCCATCCCGGATGATGTGCCCGATCTCGTAGGCGTAGGCCGGGTCGTAGATCACCGCGGCCGGGTTGGTCGAGGCCAGCAGCGGCGAGTGGCCGTCGGCGTGCTGCAGGCCCTCTCCGGTCAGGGTGGTACGGCCCGCGGTGGCGCCGATCAGGAAGCCCCGGCTCATCTGGTCGGCCGCGGCCCACATGCTGTCGCCGGTGCGCTGGAAGCCGAACATCGAGTAGAAGATGTAGATCGGCACCATCGGCTCGCCGTGAGTGGCGTACGAGGTGCCAGCCGCGGTGAAGGCCGCCATCGAGCCGCCTTCGTTGATCCCGACGTGCAGAATCTGCCCGGAGGCCGATTCGGTGTAGGCGAGCATCAGTTCCCGGTCAACCGAGGTGTAGTTCTGCCCGTGCGGGTTGTAGATCTTGGCCGTCGGGAAGAACGAGTCCATCCCGAAGGTGCGCGCCTCGTCCGGGATGATCGGAACCACGCGCGGGCCGAAGTCCTTGTCCCGCATCAGGTCTCGCAGGATCCGGACGAAGGCCATGGTGGTCGCCACCTGCTGCTTGCCTGAACCGCGGGCGGCCCCGCTGTAGGCGCTGTCGCCCGGCAGCTTCAGTGCGCCAGAACCGGCCCGGCGCTGGGGCAGCCCACCGCCGAGCATCTGGCGGCGTCCGCGGATGTACTTCAGGATCTCGTCGTTCTCACCCGGGTTGTAGTACGGCGGGGAGTACGGGTCGGCTTCGAGCTGAGCGTCGGAGATGGGGATCCGCAGGCCGTCCCGGAACCCCTTCAGGTCCTCCAGGGTCAGCTTCTTCATCTGGTGGGTGGCGTTGCGCCCGGCGAAGTGGCTGCCCAGTGCGTAGCCCTTGATCGTCTTGGCCAGGATCACCGTCGGCTGGCCGGTGTGTTCCATCGCGGCCCGGTAAGCGGCGTAGACCTTGCGGTAGTCGTGGCCGCCGCGGCGCAGCTGCCAGATGTCGTCGTCCGACATCCCCTCGACCAGCCTCAGTGCCCTGGGGTCGCGGCCGAAGAAGTTTTTCCGGATGTAGGCGCCGTTCTCCGCCCGGAAGGTCTGGTAATCGCCGTCCACGGTGGTGTTCATGATGTTGACCAGCACGTGGTCGCCGTCCGCGGCCAGCAGGTGATCCCACTCCCGGCCCCAGACCACCTTGATCACGTTCCAGCCGGCCCCGCGGAACTGAGCCTCCAGCTCCTGGATGATCTTGCCGTTGCCACGTACTGGACCGTCCAGCCGCTGCAGGTTGCAGTTGATCACGAAGGTCAGGTTGTCCAGCTCGTCGCCGGCGGCGACGTGGATCAGGCCCCGGCTCTCCGGCTCGTCCATCTCCCCGTCGCCCAGGAACGCCCAGACATGCTGCTGGCTGGTGTCCTTGATCCCACGGCCCTGCAGGTACTTGTTGAACTGGGCCTGATAGATCGCGTTCATCGGGCCGAGCCCCATCGACACGGTCGGGAACTCCCAGTACTCCGGCATCAGCCGGGGGTGGGGGTAGGAGGAAAGGCCACCGCCGGGATGAGACCGTTCCTGCCGGAAGCCGTCCAGCTGATCCGCGTTGAGCCGGCCCTCCAGGAACGAGCGCGCATACACCCCGGGGGAGGCGTGGCCCTGGAAGTAGACCTGGTCGCCGCCGCCAGGATGGTCCTTGCCCCGGAAGAAGTGGTTGAAGCCGACCTCGTACAGGGTGGCCGAGCTGGCGTAGGACGAGATGTGGCCGCCCACAGCGATTCCCGGCCGCTGCCCCCGGTGCACCATGATCGCGGCGTTCCACCGGGTCCAGCGGCGGAAGGTGCGTTCGGCGTCCTCGTCACCGGGGAACCACGGCTCAGCCTCCGGCGGAATGGTGTTGACGTAGTCGGTCGACGTCACGCTGGGCACGCCCACCCCGCGTTCGCGGGCCCGCTGCAGCAGCGACAGCATCAGGTACCGGGCCCGGCTGCGGCCCCGGCTGTCGATCGCGTCATCGAGCGAGGTGAGCCATTCCTCCGTCTCCTCCGGATCGATGTCCGGCAACTGGCTCGGCAGGCCGTTGAGAATCGGGCCCGCTGATTCCGGTCCGGCCATGGGTGCCTCCTCGGCGTTGAAACTGTCTGTCCATCTTGGACTGCGCAGGTGCGCCAGTCACATCCATCCAAGGGTACGTTCGCAGTCCGCCAGGGCTGGCGGCGGTTGCGACGCATTCGGCCAAGGTGATGGTTGCGCGGGACTAGCAGTGTGCAGTGCACTAGCGTCACCACGTGCACAGATCAAGTGATCGCATTCACCTGGGCTGGGCGTGGACCGGAGCCGGCACGTCCGTCAGCACTCGAGGAGGTCAGTGAAGTGGGCGCGACCGCGGAGCCCGCGGCAGAGCAGTCCATGGCCGCCAGGATGGGCCTGAAGCCCAGCCAGGTGATCCAGGAGTTCGGGTACGACGACGACGTGGACGATCAGCTCCGCCTCGCGATCGAGACCCATACCGGTACCGAGCTGGCCGACGAGGACGCTCAGGATGTGGTCGATGCCGCCGTGTACTGGTGGCGCAAAGACGACGGCGATCTGGTCGACGCCCTGGTCGACGCCCTGACCAATCTCGCTGACGGCGGAGTGATCTGGCTGCTCACCCCCAAGTCAGGGCGCCCCGGCCATGTTGAGCCCAGCGAGATCGACGAAGCCGCTCCGACCGCTGGGCTGCACGCCACCAGCACGATCAGCGTGTGCCGGGATTGGACC
>CALMAR010000221.1 GCA_937859855.1 uncultured Kineosporia sp. | reverse complement strand
CCAGGCAGGCGTCGCGGCCATGTCGACGTCCGCGATCAGCACCTCCTCGCTTGTCCCGGCCTCGGCCAGAACCTCCCCGGACGCCGCGACCACCTGGCTGTGGCCGCCCATGGTCACTCCGGCATGGCTTCCGGCGGTATTGCACTGGATCATCACGCACTGGTTCTCGATCGCCCGCGCCCGGCCCAGCAGGGTCCAGTGCTCGACCCGGGCGGCGGGCCACGCGGCGGGCACCACGAACACCTCGGCGCCGCGATCGAGCAGTAACCGGAACTGCTCGGGGAAGCGCAGGTCGTAACAGGTGGCCAAGCCGAGCCGGTGCGGTTCGCCGTCCAGCTCGGTGTCCGGGTCGACATCGACGGTGACCAGATCCGTGCCTGCCTCGATCAGTGCCGGTTCCCCGTCCGCGAAGCCGAAGCGGTGGATCTTGCGGTAGCTGGCCAGCAGCGACCCGTCCGGCGCGAAGAAGGCTGAGGTGTTCCACCGGCCCCGGCCCTGTTCGCCCCGATCGGCCGTATCGTCAGCATCGTCCGATACCCGCTCGATGATCGACCCGGCGTGCAGGAAGGCACCGGCGGTCTTGGCCGCCGCCGCCATCGCGGCCAGTACCGGACCGTCCAGGGCTTGAGCCCGATCCGCCCAGCTCTGGTATCCGAACCCGGTCGGCGCCCATAGTTCGGGCAGCACGATCAAGTCGGCGCCGTCCTGCTCCGACACCATCGCCGCGACCCGTTCGACCCGATCGATCATCGGCTCGTCGTCCCCGTATCCGACCTGGAGCACGTGCACCCGCATACCGGCAGCGTACGTCCGGTGGCTGTGCCCGATCAGCCCGGATCGGCCGCGAGCTTGCTGTCGTTCCTGGGCCGTTCGAGCGAGCCGGGCAGCGGATTTCGGTGAGAGGAAATAATGTGCTGATGGCAACTAGTTGCCAGAGGCATGCATCAACCCGAGAGTGGAGAGGAGAACCGGTGACCGCCCAGTCCACGGACGAGGTCAGAGATGCCGGCTCTGAGCCCTCGGAAGCCGAGATCGAACTCGGCCACGAGATCATCCGGTTCAACCGGGTCATGCACCGGATGAAGGCGCAGGTGGTGCACCTGCTTCCGGCCGGACTGGACCCCGCAGCGGCGCTGCTGCTGGCCTGGCTGGTCAAGCGTGGGCCCAGCCGCCAGCACGAACTGGCCGACTGCACCTTCCTGGATCCATCCACGGTCAGCCGCCGGGTCAGTCAGCTGGTCAGTCACGGACTGGCCGAGCGCCGTCCAGACCCCGGCGATGGCCGGGCCGTTCTGCTGGTGCCCACTGAGGAAGGCGTCCGGCTGTTCGGACTGATCCGGACCCGTCGCGAGGAACTGATGCACCAGGTTGTCGGACCGTGGCCGCAGGGCGAGGTGGACGAGTTCCGCCGCCTGCTCCGCCGGTTCAACGACGAGATCGAATCATCGAGCGCCGCCATCCACGCCCATGAACCCCTGATCAAGGAGACCAATGACCACCGCTGAGTCCCATTCCCCGGCGCCCCTCGCGGCGCCGCCCCCGCCGGGAGATTCAGGCGGATTGAGCCACCGGCAGATCCTGGTGATCATCAGCGGGCTGATGGCGGGCATGCTGCTGGCCGCGCTGGACATGACCATCGTGTCGACCTCCATCCGCACCATCGCCGACGACCTGGACGGCCTGAGCATCCAGGCCTGGGTGACCACCGCCTACCTGATCACGTCGACCATCGCGACGCCGCTGTACGGCAAGTTGTCCGACCTGTACGGACGGCGCCCGTTCTTCCTCACCGCGATCTCGGTCTTCATCGCCGGATCGCTGCTCTCCGGTATGTCGCAGTCGATGTACCAGCTAGCGGGAGCCCGCGCGATCCAGGGGCTGGGCGCCGGTGGGCTGTTCTCGCTGGCGCTGGCCATCGTGGGTGACATCGTCTCGCCACGCGAGCGGGCCCGGTACCAGGGCTACTTCCTGGCTGTCTTCGGCTCGTCCAGCGTCCTCGGCCCGGTGGTTGGCGGCTTCTTCGCCAGCGCGCACTCGATCCTGGGGATCACCGGCTGGCGCTGGGTGTTCCTGATCAACCTGCCGATCGGGCTGATCGCACTGGTCGTGGTGGCCCGGGTGCTGCACATCCCGCACACCCGGCGCGAGCACCGGATCGACTGGCCCGGCGCCGTGGCCATCTCGGTGGCGCTGGTGCCGCTGCTGGTCGTGGCCGAGCAGGGCCGGGAATGGGGCTGGCTGAGCGCCAGATCCATCAGCTGTTACGTGATCGGCGTGGTCGGCCTGGTCGCTTTCCTCACGGCTGAGCGGTCGTACGGGGACGACGCACTGCTGCCGCTGCGGCTGTTCAAGGGCAGGACCTTCGGCATCGGCTCGATGCTCAACCTGATCATCGGGATGGGCATGTTCGGCGGCATCGCGGCTCTGCCGCTGTACATGCAGATCGTGCGCGGTCACACCCCGACCCAGTCTGGGCTGCTGCTGCTGCCTCTGACCGCCGGGTTGATGGGCGGCTCGATCATCTCCGGCCAGGTGATCTCCAGGACCGGGCGGTACAAGATCTTCCCGGTCAGCGGAGCCGTGCTGCTGGTGATCGGCATGCTGCTGTTCACCCGCTTCGGCGTGGACACCGGGATACTGCAGGTCTCGCTGTCCTCGGTCGTGTTCGGCCTGGGCCTGGGCTTCAACATGCAGACCCTGGTACTGGCCATCCAGAACTCGGTGCCGCCGCAGGACATGGGCGTGGCGACGTCGTCGGCGACCTTCTTCCGCCAGATGGGCGGCACGCTGGGGACGGCGGTGTTCCTGTCGGTGCTGTTCGGCACCGTGGGTGACAAGATCCGCAGTGCGTTCGAGGCGGCCGCGCCGACGCCGTCCTTCCAGGCGGCTCTGCACAACCCGGCCGTGCTGAGCGATCCGGCCAACCAGCCGGTGCTGCAGGTGCTGAATGGCGGCGGCCAGACCGGCCTGCCGATCGACGACACCTCCTACCTGGCCAAGTTGAACCATGTGCTGGCCCGGCCGATCCTGAGCGGGTTCGCCGACTCGATCGATCTGGTGTTCCTGATCGGAGCGGCCGTGCTGGCGCTGGCGTTCGTGATCGTGCTGTTCCTGCCCGAGGAGCCACTGCGCACGCAATCCGGCCTGGAGGCCCGGCAGGCGCAGAACGCCGCGGCGGCTGAGCGCGCTCAGGCGGCGCAGCTGGAGTCCTCTGATTCGTCCGGGGAGCCGGAGTGGGTTGAGCGGGAGGTCGAGGACGCCGTGATCGCGGCCGGAGCGGCCCAGTCCGGCGCACCGCTCTCACCGTCAGTACCGCTGGCCCGCGACGAGCCGCTGGCCCGGGAGGCAGATTCCCCGCGCTGAGGGCTCAGGTCAGCTGAGTGGATCGGTATCCGTTTGGGTGCCGGTCCACTCAGCGTTTGGAGCGAGCACTCGCCCTGGGAGTGACCGGGAGTTCACCCGTTTGCCCTGATCCCGTGGCAGGTTGGGTGGGGCGACGGTGACGGTCCCACCAACTACCGTCATTCACGGTCGGAGGTGACCATGAACGACCACAACCTCGCCCCCGGCCGGATTCCGCGCCTGACCGCCTTGCTGATCGCCCGGCTGACCGGGAACGCCCGAGCCCGCGATCTGGGCGAGTTCTTCCCCGACCAGTCCCTGGCGCTAAGCCTGGTCGTGAGCCTCGGCTGGGGCTCGACGCTGAGCATCGTCGTCGCCCCGTTCGCGGTGCGTTCGCTGGTCGACTCGGCGACCTCCGGCCGCCGCGGTGCGCAGCTCATAATCCCGCTGGGTCTGATCCTCGCCGTCGGGCTGCTGGAGAATGCCGTCTCGGCATACCGGTCCGTGGTGATTGCGAGGCTGGCGGAGACGACGGCCTGGCGCATCCGAGAACGCCTGCACCGCAAGGTCCTCGCACTCCCGCACCGCTACTTCACCCAGGCTCAGCAGGGCCGCCTGCTGTCGCTGTTCGGCACCGACATCAGCAACGTCCAGTTCTCGGTCGCCATGGACACGGCCACGGTCGTTGCCGTGGTGGTGGACTCGCTGCTGGCGCTGGTCGTGGTCCTCGCCCTGGACTGGAAGCTGACATTGGTCGCCCTCGCGCTGGGCCCAGTGGTGCTCCTGCTGCCCACGATGAGCGGCCGGCGGATGGGCGACCTTGCCCGCGAGCAGCTCGGCACCGCCCAGCAGCTGATGGAACAGACCGTCGATACCACCGGCGTCGCCGGCGCACTCAATGTGCGCCTGTTCGGGCGCCAGCAGTACGAACAGCGACGTTACCGGGACGCCGCACGACGGCTCAGCGATGTCGGCGTCCGGCGGATCGAGGTCTCGGCTCTGCTCCGGTTCGCCGTCGGCAGCCTGTCCTTCCTCGCGGTGGTCCTCGCCCTTGCCGCGGGCGTCTGGTGGATCAGTACCGGGGCGACGAGTGTGGGCACCCTGGCCGCCTTCAGCACGGCGCTGTTCGCCGTCTATCAGCCGTGGTCGCTCCTGGCTGACGCGCGGACGCGGATCGCCGCCGCCGATGCCTCGATCGAGCGGCTGTACTCGCTGCTCGACGAACCGGAGGCGCCGGTCGGGACCGCGGCGGACGCTGGGACGGCGGCGCCCGTTGTTACCGGCCGGCCCCGGCTGGCAGCGCCCGCCATCCAACTGGCCGACGTGTGGTTCACCTACGCTGCCCAGCCCGGTGGGGGGGCATCCGGCGAACGGTGGGCCCTGCGCGGCGTCAGCGTGTCGATCCCGGCCGGCCACACGGTGGCGTTGGTCGGGGCCAGCGGTGCGGGCAAATCCACCCTGGGATACCTCGTCGGCAGAATCCTCAGTCCGGCCAAGGGCCAGATCAGGTTGGACGGCGCCGACCTCGCCGAGATCCCGGAGGATGAGCTGCGCCGGATCGTCGGCCAGGTCCCGCAGGACCCCTACCTGACCAATGACACCGTCGCGGCCAATCTGCGCTACGGCAGCCTGGAGGCCGGCGACGACCAACTGTGGGAGGCGCTGTCGGCCGTTGGCCTCGCCAAGCTCGTGCGGTCGCTCCCGGGGGGCCTGGACTACCGTGTCGGGGCCCGCGGCCACTCCTTCTCCGGCGGCGAGCGCCAGCGGATGGCCATCGCCCGGATCCTGCTCCAGAACCCGCCTTTCCTGGTCCTTGACGAGGCCACGTCCCAGCTCGACACGGTTTCGGAGGCGCTGGTGACGTCCGCCGTTCAACGCCTCAGCCGGGAGCGGACCTGCCTGATCATCGCCCACCGCCTCTCCACGGTGCGCGACGCCGACCACATCGTGGTGCTGCAGGACGGGCAGGTGGCCGAGGCGGGGACACACGACGAACTACTGCGGGCGGGGGGCGCCTATGCACGCCTCTACGCCAGGATCAGCGACGAACCGCAGGAGCCGGCGGATGAGTGAACACACCGAGATGCCGTCGCGCAGGTTGAGCAGCCTCGGCGAAGGTTCGTACCCCGCAGGCGCATTGCGTGGCGCAGGAGGCGGAAGTGCGGACTGAACGGGTGAGGGCCACCCATTCAGCCTCAGCTGGGGTCGCAGCGCGGCGCGATCCAGGGCCGGCCGCCGGTGACCGGCTAGCCCAGCGGAGGACCGCTGCCGACGATCGAGTGATTGCCCATCGTGACCGTAGCCCTACAACGTGCTACCACCCATGATCGAGGCAGGTCATCCGTTGAACAGAGAGGAACCACCATGAAGGCACGCATCATCGCCCGGGCCGTTACATCGCTGGGCACGATCATGGCGCTGGCGGCGGTCGTCGGCGCTGGCAACAAGTGGTCCTGACACCCCTGAAGTCCAGCATCACTAGGAGCCGCCATGACTCAGAACATGCAGCGCATCACCGGAAAGAAGTGGTGGTGAATCACCCGTAACCCCGGCAGGAGCCCGGGCCTGAGGAATCAGGCCACGGGCTCCTGCTCATCATTGCCCGGTCATTCGTCTCCAGTGCCGGGCCAGATCTGACGACACGATCACGACAGGTGTCTCCGAGAAAGGGCGGGCAGCGTGATCATCCCTGTGCTTGCCGCCCTGCTTCTGTTGCTGCCGGGGCTGATCGGGGGGAGGTTGTTG
>CALMAR010000220.1 GCA_937859855.1 uncultured Kineosporia sp. | reverse complement strand
GAAATACCCAACAGGAGGTTGGCTCATGTTCGACAAGTCTCAAGCCGCAAGTGTCATCGGCCAGGAACTCCAGGCCAGCGACGGCTCGAAGATCGGCAAGATCGGGCAGGTGTATCTGGACGACTATCACGATCAGCCGGAGTGGGTGACGGTGAATACCGGCCTGTTCGGGACCAACGAGTCGTTCGTGCCGCTGGCCCAGGCCAGCGTGGTCGACGGCGGAGTGTCGGTGCCTTACACCAAGGACCAGGTCAAGGACGCCCCGAACATCGACGACTCCGGGCACATCACCGAGGCTCAGGAGCAGGAGCTGTACCAGTACTACGGCATCCCCTACACCACCGAGGGATCCACCTTCGCTGACACCAGCCAGCTCGGCCAGGCCACCACTGAGACCGGCCAGTACGCGGCCGGTGCGCAGGAGACGGTGGGACGGGACACGTCGGGGCCGGTCACCGATGATGCGATGACCCGTTCGGAGGAGCAGCTGCATGTGGGGACCGAGCAGGTCCAGACCGGCAAGGTGCGGCTGCGGAAGTACATCGTGACCGAGAACGTGACCCAGACGGTGCCGGTCAGTCATGAGGAGGTCCGGGTCGAGCGGGAACCGATCACCGCCGAGAACATGCCCGCGGCGGTGGATGGGCCGGATCTGAGTGAGGAGGAGCACGAGGTCACCCTCAGCGAGGAGCGGGTGGTGGTGGGTAAGGAGACCGTGCCGGTCGAGCGGGTCCGGCTGGACAAGGACACTGTCACCGAGAACCAGCAGGTCGACGAAACCATCCGCAAGGAACAGATCGACATCGACGGAGACACCACCAGCACCTCCGATCTCGACCCCGACACCGGCCAGCCCCGCACCAGGAAGCACTGACCACCGGCCACTGACTGCACGATGGTCCGTTGCCCGTCCGCCGCCGATGCATGACGGACGGGCAACGGGCGGCAACGGACGGGCAACGGGCGGGCAACGGATGAGTGAAACGGCTGGGCCACTTTGCTGATGCCCGTCGCTCTGGGATGCCGGTTGACCGTTCATGTGGTGATCTGGACCAGCAGATGATTTCTTCTTGCCTGAGCCCAGCATCGCGCTCGGTTAAGCCCAATGAACGGGACGACGTGAAGATGCCAACCTGGCGGCCGGCCGTTGTTGACGGACACCGAAGATGACGTCGTACGAAACGGCCGAGACAGGTCTGGAGCGGGCCGAGGGTGTGGCCGCCGGTGGACATGCCGAGGTCATCGAGATCATCCAACCGCTGCGCCGTTACGTCCGCGCGCACGCCAGAACGGCTCAGGACGTCGACGACATCGTCCAGGAGACGCTGACCCGCCTGATCGAGGTGCAGCCCCGGTTGTCCCCGGGTGCTGCCCTGGCGTACTCCATCGTCGTGGCCCGGCACGTGATCTTGGATCTGTCGGCGGCGTCAGAGCGGGCCGGGCGGTCCCATCATCGCCTCATCGACTTGGCCGAACCGCCGCGCCCGGATGAGGAACTGCTGCGATCTGAGCAGCGGCAGGCGCTGGCCATCGCGCTGGCCGACGCACCCGAAGCCGAACGAACGGCGTTGCTGGAGCACGTGCTGGAGGAGAAGCCGGTCACGGCGATCGCCTCGAACGCGGAGGCGTCGAGCGGGTCCGTCGCCGCACGCCTGGCCCGGACCCGGGCGCATCTGCGCCTGGACTACATCCTCGCCCTGCGCAACATCCAGCTGCCCACGCCCCGGTGCCGGCCGGTTCTGCTGGCGCTCTCGGCCGGAGACACCCGCCGTCAGAACGCCCTGCGCGCCGGTCACCATCTGCTGGCCTGCCCGACCTGCAGTGCCGTGAGCGAGCCACTGCTCCAGCGGCGAAGCGCCCTGGCGGCGATTCTCCCCTGGCTGGGCGTGGGGCCGGCCCTCGCGCTGCTGCGCCACCTCGCGCGGAACACACCCCGATCGGTGAGCGTGACCGCTGGTTCGGTGGCAGCTGGGACGCTGGCAACCGCGGCCCTCCTCACCGCAACCCAGGTAGCTCCCCGGGTGGTGCCGCCGGACCCGGCCGCAGTCACCCCGGCGAGCTCCAGTGCATCGCCCAGCACGGCGCCCAGTGCATCACCAAGCCCGGTCGCCGCTCAGCCAGGGCGCCTGGTCCGGCTGTCCAATGGCAGTGACCTTCTGGCCGAGCCTGCTCGCTTGGGCACCGCAGCCGGCGAAAGCGTGCGGGCCGACGCTGTTCCGGTGCTGTCGGTGGTCGCCGACGAGGGCTTCTGGATCGGTCGCAGCGGCAACGCTGAGGTGTTCGTCGAACTGAGCCATACCGGGCGGGAGTCTCCGGTCACCGTCAAGGCCGGGGATCTCATCTCGTTCACCGGCACGGTGGTTGATCACGGCCCCTCCTTCGCCCGTCAGGTCGGGGTCAGCGATGCTGAAGGAGCTCGCCGGTTGACCAGTCAGGGCGCTCACATCAAGGTGAACGAGCACGGCGTCAGCCTCAAATAGGTGCCCGGGCCACCCCGCGAACAGCTATGCCCCAGTCGGAGGTTTCAGATGGAGTTCCGTCATCTCGGCAACAGCGGCCTGATGGTGAGCGAGATCGCGTATGGGAACTGGATCACTCACGGCGGGCAGGTTGAGGCGGAGGCCGCCAACGCGTGCGTGCGGGCAGCCCTGGACGGCGGAATCACCACCTTCGACACCGCCGACGCCTACGCCGGCGGTGCGGCGGAGGAGGTTCTCGGCCAGGCGCTCAAGGGAGAAGCCAGAGACGGCCTGGAGATCTTCACCAAGGCCTACTGGCCGACCGGCCCCGGCCGCAACGACCGCGGACTGTCGCGCAAGCATCTGCTCGCCTCGATCGATGGGTCACTGCGACGGCTTCAGACCGATCACGTCGACCTCTACCAGGCCCACCGTTACGACTATCAGACTCCGCTGGAGGAGACGATGCAGGCCTACGCCGACATCGTCCGCTCCGGCAAGGCCCGCTACATCGGAGTCTCCGAATGGCGGTCCGAGCAGATCCAGGCCGGCAAGGCACTGGCCAACGAACTGCATGTTCCGCTGGTGTCGAACCAGCCCCAGTACTCAGCGCTCTACCGCGTGATCGAGGCCGAGGTCATTCCTGTCTCCCGGGAACTGGGCCTGAGCCAGGTGGTGTTCTCCCCGATCGCGCAGGGGGTGCTGACCGGTAAGTACAAGCCCGGCGAGCCGCTGCCGGAGGGGTCGCGGGCCACTGATCAGAAAGGCGGCGGAGCCGGTTTCATCCAGCGCTTAATGCGGGACGACGTGCTGGAGCGGGTGCAGCAACTCAGACCGCTGGCCGCTGAAACGGGGCTGTCGCTGGCCGGGCTGGCAGTGGCCTGGGTGCTGCAGGAGCAGAATGTGGCTGCTGCGATCATCGGCGCCTCCCGGCCCGAACAGGTCGCCGAGAACGTGAAGGCTTCGGGGGTACGTC
>CALMAR010000219.1:3952-14533 GCA_937859855.1 uncultured Kineosporia sp. | reverse complement strand
GAGCCGACAAACTTCAAGTGAGCAGACACGATTTCTGCTGATCAGAATTAACTTATCGTTGCTGTCTTGGTAGGCCAGTGTGTCTGTCTACACATCTTGCTCGATTCGGCACCACTCCGGGGTCCAAGGCGGACCACTGTTGGTGAGCAGACTGCCTCCGGTCGAGTAGGCGACGAATCGCTGACGGTGGGCTCACGAAGGCACACCAGATGGAGGGCACGGTGGCCCGAACAATCCTGGTAACGGGAGCAGGAAGAGGCATCGGAGAGGCCGTTGCGGAGCGCTTGGCGCGAACTGGCGACACGGTCTTTGTTCTGGACTTGGTCGCCGAACGCGCAGAGGGCGTCGCCAAGAAGTTCGTATCGCAGGGACTGGACGTGGTGCCCGTCACGTGTGACGTGTCCGACTCATCCTCCGTCGACGCTGCGGTCTCGGAAGTCCTGGCGCGGAGAGGAAGTCTCGACGTCCTGGTGAACGCTGCCGGCGCGTTTCGTCCATATCAGATGGCCCACTTGACTGACGAAGAGACGTGGGATCTCGTCATGAACTCCAACCTCAAAGGGTGCTTCCTTCTGTCTCGGGCAGTGCTTCCCACCATGATGGAACAGGGTTCAGGTCGCATCATCAATTTCGCCTCGAACGCCGCCAGGTCGTGGGCCACCGCCCTCGGCGTCGAATACACGGCGGCCAAGACGGGGGTCCTCGGGCTGACCCGCCACCTTGCGGCCGAGTACTCGAAATACGGCATCACGGTCAATACGATCGCGCCCGGCCCGACCGACGATGACAGAGTCAGAGACTCGACGACCGTCGAGCAAAGAGAGCGGATCGCGGCATCCATGCCGGTAGGCCGGCTGGGGCGACCCGAAGAGATAGCGGCAGCCACTGCCTTCTTGGCTTCGCCCGAGGCGTCATTCATCACCGGGGCCACGCTGGACGTAAACGGCGGAATCATCATGGTCTGATGCGTCCTCACGGCTATAGCCCTTCATGAACACATGTCGAGCACAGTCAAATCTCTGACACACAAACCCGAAGGCTCCGCGTCGGCGAAAGGTACACCGATGGACTCGTTGCATCTGCGCACCAAGCGCGCTGTCGATCATCGCATTCTACTTGTGCTCTTCATCCTGAACTTCTTGGCCCAGGTCGACCGAAGCAATCTCAGCTTTGCCAGCGTGGACATGGTGGCCGAACGCGGTTTCAGTGCGAGTGTCTACGGTTTTGGCGCAGGCGTATTCTTTGTGGGCGTCGCTCTCGGCGGAGTTCCGCACACAATTATGTTCCAGCGGGTCAGGCCGCATACGTGGTTGGCATTGATGATGGCCACGTGGGCGACTGCCTCGCTCCTCACGGCCTTCGCAGCGACACCTCGGGAGTTCTTCGTCGCCCGTTTCGTTCTGGGTGCCGCCGAGGGAGCGCTGGTACCTGTCGTCATCGCGTGTCTAGCGCGCTTCTACAGTGTTTCGGACGTAGGTGCAGCCGCTGGCACCTATGTCTCGGCGACCGCTTTGGCTGCCGCGCTCGGTGGACCGATGGCTGCACTGATTCTTCGGTTCAACTGGGGCCACCTCGAGGGATGGCAGTGGTTGTTCGTCTTGCAAGCCATTCCCGTCCTCCTGCTCGCGCCCTTCCTCCCGAAATTGCTCCCTCATTCGCCCGCGGAAGCGCGATGGCTGTCCGAAGAGAGTCGCCAATGGCTCGCGCGCAACACGACAGATTCTACGGTCGCAGAGAGGACCGAGGTTCGCGTTCTCATCTCCTCCATTGCAACAATGCGTGTTCTGCTACTGACGATTGCCTTCTTCGGCATCAATCTCGCCTTTTGGGGATTGACTTTCTGGCTCCCCCAGATTATCAAGGGCCGATTCACTGATCTGTCGAGTTCGCAAGTCAGTCTTGTCTCATCCGGAGCCTTCATCGCCGCCTTCGTTGCGACCTATGGCTTCGGCAGACTCAGCAAATGGACAGGTGACAGGCGCTGGACTCTCTTGGGGCTTCTTGCCGCCTCGGGGATCAGCCTCATCGTGTCGCTGAGCATAGGAGGCGCGGTTCTCCCCTTGATCTTCGTCGGCCTCGGAGTCGCGCTGACATCCGGGATAGTGGCCGTCTTCTACGGTGTCCCGTCCATGACTCTCACCGGTCCCACCGGGCCGACGCAGGTCGCCGTCGTCAATGGTTGCGGCCTTCTTGGCGGATTCGTCGGACCGTACGCGTTCGGTGCTCTCAAAGACGCGACGAATTCGCCCACCGATGGCCTGTATGTGTTCGCAGCCGTGTTCTTCATCACTATGCTGGTCGTCATTGCAGGTTGGCGCTACTACCCGCAGTTGGAGGGTGGGTCCAGAAAGGCCTGGGAAGTAGAATCCGAGGCCGAATCTCCCGAAGTCTTCACCTAGTACATCCGGCGCTAGGAGATCCTGGCTCGGCGCTACCAGACTTCGGCATCCACCTACTCCAGTCGGATGGCAGTGTCCGCGCGGCACGGATGTAGTCGGCCAGGCTGACGCCACGACGCCAGGGCCATGATCTTCTTCGAGGGGAACACCTCTCTGCCCGGCGGAGTCAAGCTCTGGTGTTGCTCGGCCCACCACAGAGTTGCGCCGCTGTTACGACCAGAACAAGTCGCAGAACGTCTTTCTGCAAAGCAGACTCCGGTTGGACGGGAACTGATGACTAGCCTTTTGGACCAGTACATCTCCGCACGGGATTGGACGACGACGCTGGGTGGTGAGCCCAGGCGACCGTCCGCGCAATACGATCTCGAGGATCCGGCCACTGGGCGGTTCCTGGCCTCCGCGCCGGAGGTCACCCCGGACGAGGTGGATGCGGCGGTGCAAGCCGCGGCCGCCGCTCAACGCGAGTGGGCGGCGCATCCACCCCGCGAGCGCGCTCAGAGCTTGCGCGAGTTGGCAAGCGTCTTGACGCATCATCGCGAGGAATTGGCGGTACTCGACGCGATCGACGGGGGTTTTCCCCTGGACTCAATGCGAGCTGACGTCGATGCGGCTGTCGATCAGATACTTCTCTTCGCTGACATGGCGCTGGATCTCGGTGGCCGTACGATCCCGGTCAGCAACAACTTGCACTTCACGACGCAATCTCCGTTCGGGGTGGTGGGCCGCGTCAATGCTTATAACCATCCGTTCATGTTCGCCGCCTCCAAGGCAGCGGCCCCCCTTCTCGCCGGCAATGCAGTGGTCATCAAGGCACCGGAGCAGGCGCCGCTGTCAACGCTTCGCTTCGCGGAGCTCGCCAGCACGGTTCTCCCGACGGACCTGGTCATCGCCATCAGCGGTCGTGGGAGCACCACCGGCAGAGCGCTCGTGCGTCACCCGGCGGTGCGACGGATCGGCTTCACCGGATCGCCGCCCACCGGGCGAACCATTCAACGCGACGCCGCCGAGATCGGCGTCAAGAGCGTCTCGCTGGAGCTCGGCGGCAAGAACGCGCAGATCGTCATGGCAGACGCGGACCTCGAAGAGGCTTGCCAGGCCGCTGTGTTCGGTATGAACTTCACATGGACCGCTGGTCAGAGTTGCGGGTCGACCAGTCGCCTGCTGCTGCACGAGTCGATCGCGGAGCAGGTGTCCGAACGAGTCGCCGACCTGGTCCGTGCGATCCGGGTGGGCCATCCGCTCGACGCAGACGCCGACATGGGACCGCTCATCTCGCGTGCTCAGTACGACAAGACCATGTCAGCCATTCAGACTGCCGTCACGAATGGATCCCGGGTCGTTGCGGGCGGTGGTAGGCCGAGCAGCGTGGGCGACGAAGGATGGTACGTCGCCCCGACCGTGCTGACGAACGTCGATCCGTCCAGCCCCGCGGCTCAGGAGGAGATCTTCGGGCCCGTGCTCTCGGTGCTCACCTTCAGGACCGAGACCGAGGCCGTTGCGATCGCCAATGGAGTCGACTACGGCCTCACCAGCTCGATCTGGACCAATGACCTCAACACAGCTCATCGGTTGTCCGCGGCGGTAGAAGCTGGCTACGTGCTGGTGAACTCGCCCAGTCGACACTTTTGGGGACTGCCCTTCGGTGGCGTCAAATCCTCCGGCGTTGGCCGGGAGGAGAGTTCTGAGGAGCTCGTTTCCTATACCGAGACCAAGTCGACGACGATTGTGATCCGATGACGACCCTGCGAACCCCTCCCCCGCATCCGACTGGGGCAGGGACGTCGTGGCGCGGTTCCTCCGTGATACCGAGGTGCCGTTCCTGGTCACGGTCGGCCGCTGGCCGTCGCGCTGCACAGCAACGTGGGCTTGCTCCTTTGATCATTTTGCCACGTCCGCCTGAGCCGCCCTCAACTCTTCGTCGACCTTGACACGCTCAGCTCTGCGCCCGGCTGCATCGGCACTGACCGCTGTACCCAGCCACTCCACCGTAACCACTCCACGGTGCACGTCGCAGACCGGGCACCGAACCACCCCGCTGGCCTTCTGGCTATCGCAATAGCAGACATTGACGTTGGACGCCGTCTCGTGCCCGCACGTCAAGATCTGGAGCCACGTATCCAGCTCTGTCTCTGGGGTTACCCGTTCGAAGATCCGACTGACTGCCGCCGACTGAGCCTCGCTGAGAGGCAACGAAGTGCAACAGTGTCCGCAGAGGAAGGTCGACGAGCCCTCCATCGACCACCGCACCGCATGCCAGTCCGCGTGCCGAAGACGGTAATCGGCATCAGCCGCGTCATTGGCGGCTCGCTGTTGCTCGTCCATGTGCATGGCGCCTGAGGTCCAGCCACCCGTTCCATCCAGAACTAGCTGACCAAGCGTTCGCCGGTCCCTATCGGTCCGTACGTACCGGGTCTGTACCTGTTCGAGCGCGTCCTCTTCCGTCATTCGTTGGACTGGTCGTGCGCCTTCTTGAGGTGCGCGAGGATCCGCTGCCTGGATGGCATGTGGGTGCCGTGTGCACCGCCGTGGTCGCGGGCGTGGGTTTCGACCTGAGCGATGAGGTCGTCCTCATCCTCCGCTGTGATCGGCTCCCTGCATCGCGTGCAGGTGATGGTGAGCGTCATGTCGGCCTCCGTTGGGGCTCTTGCCGCGGTCATTGGGTTCCGTCACCAGGTGCTGGTCGTTTCGGACTCAATTGTATATCCGTGTGGGTTCACGGATAATATGACGCACGTGAACCCGTGGGTATCTATGGCTGAACCGCATGAGCACCCGGTGGACCCTGAGCGGGTGGCCCATGCCCGTACACGTGGGCTGTCGGCGGAGGACGCCGGCCGGCTGAGCGGCCTGCTGTCGTTGCTGGCTGATCCGGTGCGGGCGCGGATCCTCTACGCCCTGGACGAGGTCGAAGAGCTGTGCGTGGGTGACCTGGCGCTGGCCTTGGAGGCGACCGAGGACTCCGTCGGGTATGCGTTGCGGCTGCTGCGCACGGCCGGGATGGTCTCGACCCGCAAGGTCGGCAGGGTGGTGTTCTACCGCCTGGCCGCCGGTTTTCCCGAGCCGTTGCGGGAGCACTGCCTGCGCCGCCTGGTCGACCTGACCCGCATTCCTGTCGATCAGGTGGACTGAGGTGGACGTCGTGCATGGTCTCGTCGATGCCGTCGAGCTGGCCGGGTCGATGACCTGGGAGATCACCTGGGCGCTGATCCTTGGCTTCCTGCTATCGGCGATCGTGCAGGCGGTGGTACGGCGCGAGGCCGTCACCAGGCTGCTCGGTGACGACCGGCCCCGTACCTTGACGATCGCGTCGGGGCTGGGTGCGGCCTCGTCGTCCTGCTCCTACGCGGCGGTCGCCCTGGCTCGGTCGCTGTTCCGCAAGGGTGCAAACTTCACCTCGGCGATGGCGTTCGAGGTCGCCTCGACCAACCTGGTGATCGAACTCGGGATCATCCTGGTGCTGCTGATCGGCTGGCAGTTCGCCGTCGCGGAGTACCTGGGCGGCGCGGTCATGGTCGCCGTCCTGGCGCTGCTGTTCCGCGTGTTCCTACGGCCGGACCTGGTGAAGGCTGCGCGCGCGCAGGCCGACAAGGGCGTGGCCGGGTCGATGGAAGGCCATGCGGCGATGGACATGAGCGTCGCCGGGGACGGCACGCTGCTGACCCGACTCACCTCCCGGGCCGGATTCACCTCGGTCAGCCACATCTTCGTAATGGAGTGGGCCGCGGTTCTGCGGGACATCCTGCTCGGCCTGCTCATCGCCGGGGCGATCGGCGCGTGGGTGCCGGACAGCTTCTGGCAGTCGTTCTTCCTCGTCGACCACCCGCTACTGGCCAAGGTTTGGGGCCCGCTGATCGGGCCGGTCGTGGCGATCCTCAGCTTCGTCTGCTCGATCGGCAACGTGCCCCTGGCCGGGGTGCTGTGGAACGGCGGGATCAGCTTCGGCGGTGTGGTCAGCTTCATCTTCGCCGACCTGCTGATCCTGCCGATCCTGGTGATCTACCGGAAGTACTACGGAACCCGGATGACCATCTTTCTGACCGCAACGTTCTACGCGGCCAGCGTGATCGCCGGGTACCTCGTCGAGGTCCTCTTCGGCCTGGCCAAACTCATCCCCGGCGAACGCGACGCTCAGGTGGAGATGGCCCACATCTCCTGGAACTACACGACGTTCCTGAACATCGCCTTCCTGCTGCTGGCCGCCACACTGATCGTGAGGTTCCTGCGCACCGGTGGCATGGCCATGATGAGCATGATGCACGGCGGCCCCGACGACATGACCAGTCACGAACACAACAGCCATGATCACGGTCAGACCCGTCACGACCAGACCGAGCACGAGCACGAGCACGAGCACGAGCACGAGCACGAGCACGAGCACGAGCACGAGCCAGGACGGTAAGCCGGCCGCCGACCTTTTCGATCTCGCCAAGGGCTCAGATCCGGATCGCCGTCCCGGATGTCGGCTCTGAACTGCCCACATGGGCAGGGACGGGGGAATCGGGGGTGGCACAGCGAGCACGGTTGGCCGGGCGCACCAACCGGTTGGGGGTCCCGGGCCCGGCTGGTTTGGGTCGCGGCGGGACTCTGGATCGGTGGCACCACCCCGGTGACCCGATCAGGAGGACCGGATGGCTCATTGGGTGACACGCCCCCCGCGTGCCGGCGGGGTGAGCATTCAGAACAAGTGGCGTCAGGACGGCCGTTTCCAGTCCGAGACGTTCACCGATGCGCGACCGGCTGCGGAGTTCCGCACCGCGGTGGAGACGGCCGGGCATCGCCGGCCCGAGGGCTGGGTGAAGGGCTCGGGCTGGTCACGCCGTTCCGGGATCTGGGCCTCCATGCGAGTCTGATTCACTCTGATCGAGAGGCCCGGATTCGGCTGAGCCATTGCGTGGCCAGCTGGCGTCGGTTCGGAAGTTGGTCGCCTCGATCCCAGCGCCAGGTTGTGATCATTGCCAGCACAAGGATCCGGCACTCACGCAGAACGTCGTGATCAACACCCGGATAGTGCTTGGCGACGTCATCGGGCGCGTGAGCGAGGTCGAACTCAATAGGTCCGCGGCAGCACGTCTCGAGGTCTATGAAGATCTGACCGGCGCTCGTGGTCAGTAGGTTGCCCGGGTGCGGCTCGCCGTGCAGGATCTGCTCGGAACCGGCCAGTTCACCGATGCGCCGACTCGTGCCCCGCAACGTGTCGGCGAGCAGATCCCGGTCTGCCTCAGGCAGCGCCGGAGTCTGGTCGTGGCTTGCCAGCATCTGTTGAGCCGAGTGGACCCGATCCGTGAAGTGCGGCACCGATACGTCGACGCTACGCATGCCGGCGTGCAGCCGCTGGAGAGCACTGGCGTAGTCGGCTGGTGCGACCTCCGGCAGCGACGCAGGCTCGTAGTAGGTCCACAGCGTCATCACCAAGCCATCGCGCTGATAGACGCGTGGCTGGACTCGCGGCTCAAGCCTGGCCACCGGACACTCGGCCGCGGCTAGCCGTTCAGCAAGCTCGACCTCGAACTGCGCACCCCGAGATGCGCCTGGATACGAGGCAGGAGCGACCCGGACCACGACGTCGCTCGGCAGTAGGCGAACAGTGAGCTTGTTCGAGTCATGAAGCACGATCGCGTGCTGCGCTGCCAGGCCAAGCGAAGACGCGGTCGACAACGCCGCTGCCACCGCGGATCGCCGCTGCGAAGCGCGCACCGGTCAACGATAGGCGAACCCTGAAGGCCCGTGCCGTTGATTCTCCGGTGATGGCGGACTTCGAACCGAGCCAGCCAGGACCAGAGTGACCCTGCTCCGGACGTGCAAGACCCAAGCCTTCCGGTCCAGTGCCGGCCTCACCCACGACGTCCACCCCGGCACACCATGGATGAGGATGAGCCGAAACCCGGTGCGGACCAGCGCTTGGTCACCTCGCAGACAGCGATAGCCGGCGTCGTCTGCGGTGCGTTCCTGCTGGCCGCGCAGGCCTGCGTGCTGGCGCGGCGTCCGCGTCACGGGACGGCGTCACCGGTGTGCAGCTGCTGGACGGCGTGGACCGGGCGTTCCCGGGGTAAGCACGCTTCCTGCGGTCCTGCTGTTCGGCGCCGCCGGTCTGGCCTGGTGGCGATCGGACGACGTGCCGGCCTGGTTCGCGCTGCTGGCTCTCAGGCAGGGCCGCGGAGAGTCGGCGAGAGGCGCGATGTCAGCCGCGGTTGTCAGGTGGCGCTTCGTACCGCATGGCGCACGTAGATCACCCCGTTGTCGAACTGTCGATGGCCCAGCAGTTCGAGGTCGAGTCGAATGCCCCGGGGCAGAGCCGGCTTGCCGCCGCCTACGAGCACGGGGCAGAGGAGTAGTACGCACTCGTCGACCAGCCCGTGCCGAAATGCCTCGGCCCCCAGGGTCGCACCGCCGATGCTCAGGTCCGAATCCGACGTCTGCTTGAGCCGTCGCACCGCTTCGGGTTCGAACTGCCGCTCGATCCTCGTACGCGCCGTCGACGCCTCTTCCAGCGTGGAGGAGTAGACGACCTTGTCGGCGTCACGCCAGATCCCCGCGTATTCGCGGACGACGGCAGGTTCCGTGCTCAACCAGTCGTCGCTCTCCCAGATGCTCATCGTCTCGTACATGCGACGGCCGTAGAGCGACGTGCCGATGTGCCGCTCGTGCTCATTCCAGAACGCATGCACTTCTTCGTCAGGCACGGACCAGTCGAAGGAACCGGTCTCGTCCTCCAGGTAGCCATCGAGCGAAGTGTTGGCCGCATAGATCAGCTTGCCCACGGTGCCTCCGACCGGTCGAGGGACTACATCCTCCGGCGCCACGGGCGCACCGGCAAGGACCTCGACGTTGAGCCCATCGAGCCCGGCGCTGCCCGTCCTCGGAACATCCGGCCATGCCGCGAAGCGCGAACGCTTCCGCAGTCAGGAAACCGCCGTCAGCTGATTGGCCAGATCCACATCTGATCAGCGGACGCCGGTCCGGGCGGAGACCCAGCATGCGATGCAGGCTGCGAGCACGGCCAGGTGGATCAGGGCATGCTGGACATCGGGAACGATGACTGAGCGTCCGAGGTCTGGCAAGACAGTGAGGTTGCGGGCGTAGTCCCGCTCGTAGACGTCTGGTGTGATCTCGCCGCGGGTGAATCCGCTCAGCCAGGGCACCCACCAGTTCAGGATCGCCGCACCCAGCACGAACGTGTACCAGATCGCCCCTCCGATCGTGATCCACCGCCACAGCAGGAGGTTCGCCGTGACGATGACGGCGCCGATCGTGACGTGGATGACGTCACCGATGAGCCGGTCGCGAATCGATGCGCCCTCGATGTTGCGGTTCAGCGGCGTGTGTACCCAGTCGAAGAACAGGATCAGTGCGACGGCCAGACCGACGGCGGCTGCCGCCCATTGGGCCGCGAGCGTGGGAGTTTGCGTGCCGAGGTGGAGTTCCATGCCTCCACGGTGGCCTGGATCGGTTGCAGGGCGGTTGATGGTCATCGCGCACGAAGCAAGGAGCCTCAGACCCCTCGGGCAACGCTCTTTCAAGACTGCTGACCACAGCAGTGAACGCCTGCGCGTTCATCAGGAACGTGCAGGCGCCCACCTCATGAGCATGACGATGCCGGCGTCAGGGCAGGTAGACCTCCATGATCTTGATCACCTCACGGTGGTTGCCGCGAGCTCGCTCGGAGACCTTGACCAGCGTTCGCGGGTGCGCCTTCACCTGCGTCACCAGTCGAGTCCCGGTGATCCTGGTCGTGGCCGAGCCATCGCCGGCGCCGAGCAGCTGGTTGCCGTAGAAGGAAGCCGTCGATGCGACCGGCATCTGGCGCAGCAGGGTGTTCTCGTTCGAGACTGCCCAGTCGCGTGACTCCTGGTCGGGGTGCTTCTTGTAGTAGGCGACCGCTGCCTTGCCGGTGAGGAAGTCGACCCTGTCGTACGTCAGGGCGTAGCTCGCCTTCCCGGTACGCCAGACGTCCACCAGTTGCGCGTAGCTGGTCATCACCTTCCCGGTGGACCCGACCGGGGCAGCCTTGCCGGGCGTCGACGGGGCAGAACCGTGCGTGCCCGGAGTCGGCGCCGAGACGACGTCGGTGGGCGTCACCGACGCGGCGGCCGTCGGCGTGGTCGTGGTCGCGGCGGGTGCCGCGCCCGGGGATGACGCGCCGCCGCCGGCCGGCAGCCCCGTCCAGAGCCCGCCCGCGCGGGCC
>CALMAR010000219.1:0-3942 GCA_937859855.1 uncultured Kineosporia sp. | reverse complement strand
GGCGGCGAAGCGGCAGGTTGACAGCACGAGCGCGGCGGCGTGGGCGCGGCGGGTGCCGCGCCCTGGGACGCCGCGCCGCCGCAGGCCGCCAGCCCGCTCAAGAGCCCGACGGCGAGGGCAAGCAGGATGTTGCGGCTGCGAGAGATGTTGGTTGACATGGTCTTTCCCCTTCAGGAGGTTTGTACGTCTCGACCAGAGTGGGTCCGACGGGTTGCACCGTCGTTGACGGCACCGTGCAATCCGCGAGCACGAATGCGCAGCCGGTAGGCGCCACGCGAACAGGTGACGACCAGCAGCCCGGCCACACCCAGGACGACCGGTGCGACCGTGGTCGGCCACGCGTGCGGCCACATCGCCAGCGTCAGCGGCCCGTCGTTGATCGCGTTGAATGACGCGTGTGCCACCGCGACGACGAGCACACTGGAGCGCGCATGGTGGTACAGCCAGCCGAGCACGATCCGGAACGGCACGGCGAACCCGAGGGTCAGCAGGACCGCGACAGCAACGTTGCCCACCCCGTCGACGAAGAACAGGGGCAGGTGCAGGGCCGCGAAGAAGAAGGCGGTGATCACGGCGGCACGCAGGGCCCCGAACCGGGACTCCAAGCGGGCCTGGACGAACCCCATCCAGCCGGTCTCCTCCCACAGATTGATCAGCGGGACGACGGCGAACCCGGCCAGGTAGCTGGCAATCAGGGCCGGGTGGGATGCGATGTACGGCAGGACTCCGGGTCCACGCACGGCGACCGCGCCGGCCACGACAGCGATTGGCAGGCCGAACGCAGCCAGCAGGTACCAGACCGGGTCGACGCGCCACCGGAACGTCCGGGAGAGGAGCTCCCGGACGGCGGGCCGCCCACCCTCGGCCGCCGTGATCAGGCAGGCAGGGGCGACCATCCCTAGGAAAACAACCACCAGGAGGCCCGGTTCGGGTGGCAGGCCGTTGAGCGTGAGTGGGAACAGGACGCCCCACGCCGCGGCGAAGCTGACCACCAGGTATGTGCGCACCGGGTGGGCGGCGGCGACGCGGGACAGCCTGGACAACGGGACGGTGTGCTCGGTGGCACTCATGGCTTGGCTCCTGACAGCAGGCCGACCGGGACCACCAGCAACCACAGGGCGCCGGACATGGCGGCCATGTACTCCAGCGGGGAGACCGCGAACAGCGTCGTGGCCGCGCCCAGTACCAGGCAGACGAGCGCCATCCACCGCGGCAGGGCCCGGTATCGGAACGCCGCGAAGGCCATCGCCAGTGCGGTCAGACCGGTTCCGGCCCAGCACCAGGGGACGGTGTTGACCCAGTGCCCGTAGAAGGTGATGGCATCGGGCGTCACATTGCCACGGGCCCCCTGGGTGAATTCGGTGTCCAGGCTGGTACCCAT
The DNA here is from genome assembly GCA_937859855.1 of uncultured Kineosporia sp. Next base: position 2,561 of record CALMAR010000219.1, on the reverse strand, counting down.
GATCTGGATCACCGACGTGATGACCAGGCCGAGGGAGGCCACCTCCGGAAGCAGGCTGGTGACCGGCGTTCGCGCCAGCAGGAGCCGCCGCAAGCCCACCGCGAACACCACCAGGAGCAGGGCCGCAACACTTGTGGCGGTGTGGAACGCGGCCACTCTGGCCGCGCTGTCGAGGATCGCCTCGGCGATGTGGTCGGGGTGGTTCCTGCTGCTGTCGGCGTACACGGCGTCCAGCCCCGACCCGATGACCAGACCGGCGACAGACGTGATCCCCGCTGCGAGCCCGGCCACAATCCAGCCGCGGGGCCGTGATGCCGAGTGCGCGAGCTCCGGGTCGTCGATGGTGGTCGGCCTGCCTGACATGTGTGTGGTCATGGTCTTCCCCTTCCGGAAGCCCTGCTGAGTAGGACAAACCGAGGCTCTCGCACTCCGGTTGGGGATCCGTTGACCAAGTTCGACGCCCGTTGCATCTGGGCGCAACGTCGTTGCAATGGAGACGCGGCGTCAGCCGCCGCGCGTCCGACGGGTCAGATCCTGACCGGGACCAACCGCCGAGCCAGCGCTTCCAGCCTGGGCCCGTGAATGACCTCACCGGTGCGGCGGGTCAGCGCCAGCGATGTCTCGACGGCGGCGCGCGCGGCGTCGTCGTCACCAGCGAGTTCGTGCACCTCGGCCAGCAGGATGTCGAAGGTGGGAACGAAGATGACCAGACCACTGCCCCGGTATGCGGCTAGTGCCGACTGCAGGTCGGTCGCGTCGGGATGCTCGTCGAGTACGGCCAAGGCCCAGGCGTCGAATATGCCTGCATGCGCTGCAAAGACGCTGTACTCCAGTCGTTCGGCCAGTGCGAGCATCTGAGCTGCGTGCGCATGGGTCGTGTCGGCGTCGCCCCGCACGGCGGCGAACAGGCACTCGTGCAGCTCCAGGTTGACCAATCCGATCTCGCTGACCGACGCCTGCCGTGCTCTGTGCAGCATCGACGCGGCGTCGGCGTCCCGTCCACGAACGTGGGTGATCAGCGAGAGCCAACCCAGGGCCGTCTCCCGGGTGGGGCCGGTCAGACCGGTAGCGCCCTCCGCGGCTCCCTCGTCGGCCAACTCCAACACGCGAGCGAGCGAGCGCTCGGCCTTGTCGATGTCGCCGAGAGCTGCACTGATCCAACCCGTTGCGAAGTGAGCTACCACCTGTCCCGGGGGGAACAGCGGCGCGAGCAGGGCGGCCTCGGCGGCGTCCCGCGCCCAGACGAATTCGCCGGCGGCTGCGGCCATCGTGACCGTGCCCACCCACGACGACAGATTCGCGTCGTCCAGGGGTGGCGGCGGAGGGAGCCGTTGCTCCGAGGGCTGTAGATCGCTGCCCAGATACGCGTGAATCAGGGCCAATCGGCCGCGCACCCGGTGCTCGGTCTCGGACCGGGCGGCGGGGTCGGTGATCTGGGCAGCGAGGGTCAGTGCTTCCTCGAGGATTCTGGCAGCGGTGCGCGTCGCGTACCGCGAGATCGCGTCCTCGGACGCCGTCAGCAGGTACGGGATCGCAGCGGCAGGCCCGACCGCGGGCGCTGCCGCGGTGAGATGGTGTGCAACCTCGAGCACGCGCTCGGGTCCCAGGAGTCCTCGGGCCTGCAGCGCGGCGGCGAGCCGGGCGTGCAGCCGCACGCGGCGGGCGCCGGACAGGTCTATGAGCAACGCCTGGCGAACCAGGTCGTGACTGGGGTCGAGGCCGGTCCCGTCGGGACGCTCCACCAGAAGGCCCGCGATCAGTGCCGCTTCCACGTCGTCGAGGACCTGATCCGGGTCCTCCCCGATCACCGCGGACAGGAGTTCGACATCGACGGCGGACCTGGCCAGCGCGACGATCTGCATCACGGCGACGGATGCCGGCGGGAGTCGCTCGATCCGGCGGCGCAGCACGTCGTGCACCCGCTCCGGCAGCGTTGTCGCGATCTCGTGCAGATCGAGGCGGTGCTCGGCGGCCAGCAGCCTTACCAGCTCGGTGACGAACAGCGGGTTGCCGGCGGTGGTGGCATGCAGGGCGGCCACGACGTCGCCGGACACGAGCTGGCCCGCCTCCCGCGTCGCCAGCCGGTTCACGGCGTCCGGTGACAGCCCTTCCAGCCGGCGACGGGTGATCAGGTGTCCGGGGGTGTGCGCCAGCGCGGTGAGAACGCGGCGGGCATCGGGCTCGTCGGTGCGGACGGCGGCGACGAACAGGACCCCCTGCGGGCACAACTCGTCGACCGCCAGCGAGAGCAGGGTCAGGGTTTCGTCGTCCACCCATTGCAGGTCATCGAAAATGACTGTCAGCCGGGCACGCCGGTGAGCAGCGGCGAGCAGTTCGATGACGCCGCGGTAGAGCGCGGTACGCGACAGGATGACCGTTCCGCGCTCCGCGTCGCGATCACCGGGCGGTGTGAGCATCAGAGCCCGAGCCGTGTCCACCGGCTCTGAACCGGACGTCGATTCCCCGGTCGCGAGATCGGGCGGGTCGGACGAGCCCGCCCGGACGCCGGTGCCCCCGGACCACAGGGCCGGCCTCGCCCCGGCCCCGCCCCCGCCCCCCCC
>CALMAR010000218.1 GCA_937859855.1 uncultured Kineosporia sp. | reverse complement strand
GGTCTGAGCTGGGTCATCGCTCGCGTCCAGCAGCCGGGCAACCCAGGGAGTGTCGGCGGTGCCGGGGGCGACCGCGTTGACGCGGATCCCGTCGCGGACGAGGTCGGCCGCCATGGCGAGGGTGAGCGCGGCGACCGCACCTTTGCTCGCGCTGTAGAGCGCGCGGTCGGGGACGCCGACAAAAGCGACCGCGGAACAGGTGTTGACGACCACGGCGTGCTCGGACAGCCGCAGCTGTGGCAGCGCGGCGCTGGTGCCCCGGGCGCTGGAGGTCCCGTTCACGGCGCCCCCCCGGGCCCATTCGGAGGGGGGGTTGGCGGCGACGGCGCCGCGGGCACCGATGCCGGCGTTGTTCACGACGATGTCGACGCCGCCGAACCGCTCACTGGCATCCGCGACCGCACGGCCGACCGCATTCGCGTCGGTGACGTCGCACTCGAGCTGCAGCGCCCCTTCTGGGGAGCCCTGGGGCCGCAGGTCGAGGGCGGCGACCTGCGCTCCGCGCTGGAGAAGCAGGCGGACGGTGGCGGCGCCGATGCCGCTGGCCCCGCCGGTGACGATTGCTGACAATCCGGCAAACTCCGGTCCGCTCATGTCTGGCTCTCCTTCTCGATGGCGACGTGGATCTTCGGGCCGGGCCGGGCATCAGCCGGGCGCTTTCCGGCCAGCACGGCGGGCAGGTCCTCGAGCGCGACGGTGCCGGCGATGAGGGGGCGGGGGTCGACCTGGCCGGAGGCGTACGCCTCAATAGTTCCTTCCAGGCCACCGAAGGCGCTCAGCACTCCGGTCACGGTGACGTCCTTGAGGGCGATCACCCGGGTGTCGGCCAGACTCGGGCGACCAGCCAAGCCGATGTAGACCACGCGTTTCCCGGGCTCGGCGAACTCGAGGGCCTTGGCTGGCAGTGCGGCTGCGTTCGACGCGTCGATGACGGCGTCCCACGGCAGATCCGGCAGCTGTTCCTGCGTCCAGACGCCTTCGAAGCCGAAGATGCGGGCGAACTCCAGCGACCGCTCAGTGCGGCCCATCAGGTGCACCTTCGCGCCCGCGGCCTGGGCGAACATGGCCACGAGCAGGCCGATCGTTCCTGGTCCGAGGACGAGCGCGGTGTCACCCGGGCGCAGTGCGGCTGCGCGGACCGCGCGCAGCGCGTTGCCACCCGGCTCGACCAGGGCGCCGAGAGCATCGTCGACCGAATCAGGCAGCGCATGCAGGAACCGCGCCGGAACAGCGACCTGCTCGGCCAGTGCACCGGGCCGTCCGCCGCGGATGCCGAGCTCAGTACGGAATTCGCAGACGTGCTGGCGGCCGTCGAGGCAGCGGCGGCAAACCCCGCAGCCGAGCATCGTGTCTGCGGTGACCCGGCGGCCGAGCCAGACCTGATCCACTCCGTCGCCGACGGCGCTCACCGTGCCCATCCATTCGTGACCGATGCGGATCGGGAAGGAAGCATGCCCGTCGTGGAGGTACTGCATCTCGCCGGTGAAGAACTCGACGTCCGTGCCGCACACTCCCGCACGCAGGACGTCGACGACGACCTCGCCGGGGGTGGCGATCGGTGCCGGCACCACCTGGACGCCGGCCTGACGGGGGCCGGTGATGACGAACGCCCTCATCGAGGTCCGGCGACGTGCTGGCGCCGCCCGCCGAGCCCACCGATGCCGAGTTCCAGCGCCACCTGATCCAGCCACAGGCCGAAGCCGAGCATGAGTTTCATGCCGAGCCTTTCGTCCTGGCTGCCACTCCAGATGGCGATCCAGAGAGGTCCGCCGGCGTCGAGGCACATGCCGTCGGGCGAGCCGCCGTCACCGTTAGCAACGGTCACGCCGGCCGTTCGGCCCGCGACATCGAGCCTTCGACGATCTGGGCGATCTCGTCGGCCGCCGCTTCGAGCGCAGCCAGCGGCGTGCGGTAGGCGAGCGCGCTGATGCTGACGGCGCCGGGCGTGGCGCCCGGATTGACGAACGGGAGCGGGACCGCGATGCAGTTCACGCCCATCTCGTTCTCCTGATCGTCGACGGCGTAACCGCGGGCCCGGGTGCGGCCGAGCTCACCCAGCAGCGCTTCGGCGGTCGTGATCGAGTTCGGCGTCCGCCGGAAGAACGGGCCGGCCCCGAACCGCTCCCGCAGTTCGACGGCCGTGGGCCGTTTCGCACTGAGCAACAGCTTGCCGGCGGCGGTGTTCTGGGCCGGGTTGCGTCCACCGATGGTGGAGGTCAGCTTCACCGCTCCCTGCGCCGGGTCGACCTTGGCCCGGTAGACGATGTCGGCGCCGTCGAGGACCGCGTAGTGCGCGGTCTCACCGAACCGCTCCGCCAGCTGCTCCAGCACGGGCCGGATCCGGGTGGATTCGGGACGGGCCTCGTGGTGCTGGAACGCGAGCCGGAGGAACTCATCGCCGAGCACGTAGTGTCCCCGGCCGTCCTGCTGGGCCAGGCCAGCGCGCTTCAGCGCGGCCAGCGCTCGATGGACGGTCGGCTTCGGACTGCGCACGCGCGAGGCGAGCACGTCCAGGCTCGCTCCGGCCGGGATGGAGGCCAGCTCGGAGAGGATTGCGAGCACGCGATCGGATCCGACCAGGCGATCAGGCCGCTCGCCGGATCCTGCTTCACGGTTCAGCATCGGTCCTCTCGGCATCATTTGCGCCTCTTGCCCGTACACTAGCCCATCGTTCCATATATTTTACCGTCGTTCCGAAAGTTGGAAAATGATGCCGGATCTACGGAGTTCGGAGTGGTATCAGGGGGGCGACCGGAACTCCTACATCCATCGCGCCTGGATGCGCCGGGGAGTGCCGGACAGTGCCTTCGAGGGCCGGGCGCAGATCGCGATCGCGAACACCGCCTCGGATCTGACTCCATGCAACGCTCACCTCGACGAAGTCGCGCAGTCGGTGAAGAACGGGATATACGAAGCCGGCGGCATCCCGCTCAACCTGCCCGTCGTCTCCCTCGGGGAGACGAACGTGCGCCCGACGGCGATGCTCTGGCGGAACCTGGCCGCGATGGCGACCGAGGAGATGCTGCGCGCCAACCCGATCGACGGCGTCGTCCTGCTCGGTGGGTGCGACAAGACGATCCCCTCCCTGTTGATGGCGGCCTCTTCGGCCGACATTCCGGCCGTCGTGGTGCCGGGCGGGCCGATGCTGACCGGCCACTTCCGCGGGGAAGCGCTCGGCTGCGGCACTGACGTGTGGCGGCTCAGCGAAGAGGTCCGGGCGGGCACCCTGAGCCAGGAGGCGTTTCTGGAGTCCGAACAGGCGACCATCCGCTCCCGCGGGCACTGCAACACCATGGGCACAGCCTCGACCATGGCTCTGGTGGCCGAGGCCCTGGGGACGATCATCCCTGGCCTCGCCGGAACCCCCGCGGCGGACAGCCGGCTACTGAAGGCCGCACACGAGACCGGGCGCCTGGCGGTGCAGCTGGTCGCCGAGGATCGGCGGCCGAGCACCTTCCTGACCAAGGCGAACTTCCACAACGCGATCGTCGCCCTCTCCGCGATCGGCGGCTCCACGAACGCGGTGCCGCACCTGCTCGCGATCGCCGGGCGGCTCGGCATCGACCTGACCATCGACGATTTCGACCGGATCGGTTCCGAGGTCCCGCTGCTGGTCAACCTGCGCCCGGCCGGTGCATTCCTGATGGACGACTTCCAGCGGGCCGGTGGCTTTCTGGCCGTGCTGCGCGAGGTGCGCGACCTGCTCGACCCCTCCGCGCTCACCATCACCGGCCGGCCACTTGTCGAGTACCTGGATGACGCGCAGATCTGGGACCCGTCGGTGATCACGCCGCGCGACCGCCCGCTGCAGGCCGCCGCCGGAATCAGCGTCCTGCGGGGCAGCCTTGCCCCGGGCGGCGCGCTCATCAAGCCGGCCGCGGCCTCGCCGCATCTGCTTCACCACCGGGGCCAGGCAGTGGTGTTCGACTCGATCGAGGACTTCCGGGCCCGGGTCGACGACCCCGATCTTCAGATCGACCAGACCAGTGTGATGGTGCTTCGCGGCTGCGGTCCCAAGGGCTATCCGGGCATGCCGGAGGTGTCCAACCTGCCGCTGCCGAAGAAACTGCTCGAGCAGGGCGTGCGCGACATGGTCCGGATCTGCGACGGCCGGATGAGCGGCACCGCCTCCGGCGTGACATGGCGCACGACCGTCCCGTAGG
>CALMAR010000217.1:13032-14023 GCA_937859855.1 uncultured Kineosporia sp. | reverse complement strand
GGTGCTGCCGCCGATGTGCATCTCCCCGGACCCAGTGTGCCGGTAGGTCATCGAGGCCAGATCGTCCGCCGAGTAGCCGGTGTTTTCGAAGTCGTCGGCCGGGAAGTTGTCCGGATTGGACGGCCGCCCGCCGTCGCCGGACGCATCGCCGAGACCGCCGCCTTCACCGCCGGCGGCCTCTGAAAGCATCACCCCGGTCAGCGCCCCCACTGCGCCGGTCAACGAGATCAGCTGCGGAGTGAGGATGGCGCCCAGCGTCGTGGACGCGCCCCCGCCGATCCCGGCAAGCACAAGACCCGACGGCGGGAAGAAGCTGATCATCGCGGCCAGCGCCAGGAGCAGCAGGGTCGCGAGGGACGCACCAATCAGGGCGTCGAGGACGTGGAACGAGGCGGCCGGGCGCTCCTGCGCACCGGTGCCGCTCACCGCCAGCAGCAGTCCGGCCGTCCCGACCACCAGTGCGCCGGCGCCGGTCATCAAGCGGAGCAGCCCGCGCGCGAGGGGTTCGGCCCAGGCGGACCGGGCCAGCGCGGGTAGCGACCTGGCGATCACCAACCAGGCCCGCCCCAGCCAGGCCAGGCCGGCCACGACAAATAGCAAGACCGCATACCAGACGACCCTGGAGGTCATTAGGCCTTGCAGCCCGGCCGTCAGAGGAAGGCCACCGATCGCGAAGAACAGGATTGCCGGGATCAGCGTGATCAACCAGAGTATTAGGCCGGGACCAGGCCGACGGTATAGTCCCGCGGCCAGCGCGCGGACGCCGGGCACCAGCGCCCAATCCGCTCCCTGGCCGGAGGAGGCCATCGCAGCCTTCACCTCCTGGACGGCCGCGCGCAACGGCGTATCGGGCACCCCAGACGCGATCAGCTGGACGAGGGCGAGCCGGGCCCGCATATACCGAGTAGCGACTAGCACCGTCCACGGCGGTCGCAGCAGGGCGTATCGCAGCAGGGCGGCGGGCTCGGCGCCCGGCCCCCCCGCCGCCCCC
>CALMAR010000217.1:0-13022 GCA_937859855.1 uncultured Kineosporia sp. | reverse complement strand
GTCAATTACTGCACCGGCCGCCAGGGCCAGCAGCGGGTAGAGCCCAAGTAGGTGCAGTGTGGGCAAGGCTACCGCCACGACAATCCGGGCGAATGGGGCCGAGGTGGCCGAATCCGCGTCCAGGTTGAAGGCAACGTGCTCGACGACGGCCAGGACCAGGGGAACCAGACCCAGCGCCCGCCACAGTCCCCGGCTGCGAAGCATGAGCCCGACGCCGAACCCGGCCAGGGCACTCCAGACCAGGTGCTGCGACACCTCGGGACCAGGCGTCAGTACCAGCCCGACACTGGACACCGGCGCCGGCAGCCACGAGGTGAGGGTCGTAACAAAGTTCGGGACGAATGGCGCGGACAGGCCGACCGCCAGCACCCAGCCACCCGACACTGGCAGCGCCCGCGAGCCCTCGTCGGAGAAGCGGAGCACGCCCTCGAGCAGGCCAAATCCTGAACCGAGCGCGGCGCCAAGCACGACGTGGTCGACCACATTCCAGGCCAGCCGGCGGCGCAGCACGATTCCCACCACGAACAGCGGGAGCACCTTGACGATCTCCTCGATCACCGGGTCCCAGCTGTGTCCCGCGGTTTGCACCACGTCGTACAGGGGGTGCCCTGACGTGGCGGCGACGGTTCGCGCAGCCAGAATCTGCACGGCCAGAGCCACGACACCGCAGCCATACATCCCGGTGCCGACTGCGGCGAGACACGTGCCCAGGCCGGCGGACCGGCCCAGCGGCCACGTCAGCGCGGCAAGCTGAACCACGCCCCACCCCGACGCGAACAGCATGAACAGGGCCATCCGACCCCTTCCGTCACGTCATCCTGGCATGATCTGTACCGATTTTGAACTTTGGACGATCTTGCCGGTGAGGGCGCGCCCCGGCCCGGCGGCTCAAGACACTGAGGCGGCACCTCTCGCCGTCGACGTTGACGTTGACGTGACCGTTGACGTTGACGGATAGGGTGATTCCCCCGGTGAACGGCTGGGGATGCCTGTTCTCCAGCCGCGAAATGGAGCAGTCGGGCGCAGGCAGGACCGCACCCGCTATCTCGCCCGCTCGATGACTGAGCCCGGGCGGTTCGCGGGCGTCTCAAGCGACAGACGCGCTCCAAGCGGCTGATGTTGGCCGGTTCGAACTCTGTCTGGGTCATCCAGCCGAGGGTGGAGTGGCGGCGCTGCCGGTGAAACCGCCTGGCATTCGCGATGGCAACGGTGACCTTTCGAAATCATTGGAACCCAGGGCGGCACAGCAACTCTGGAAGGATGCCGTGCATGACCTCACTGGTCCTGAAGATGTCCATCTCGCTGGACGGCTACGTCGCACCCTCCGACGGGAGCACCGACTGGGCCGCGGCGGGCCGTTCCGCCGACAGCGCGAGGTGGACCCTGGAAACCGTGAGCAACGCCGCTGTGCACCTCATGGGTGCCGCCACGTACATCACGTGGGCCGGCTTCTGGCCCAGCGCTCCGGGTCCGTTCGCCAAGCCGATGAACGACATTCCCAAAGTGGTGTTTTCGAACTCGCTGAAGTCCGCCGAGTGGGCCGGGACGACGATCGCCTCCGGCGACCTGAACGAAGCGGTCACGCGACTCAAGCAGGAACAGACCAGCGGCTATCTGCTCGCACAGGGAGGTGCACGGTTCGCCCGATCGCTGGTCGGGACCGGCTTGATCGACGAGTACCGCCTTGTCGTCCACCCCGTTGTCCTGGGGGCCGGCGAACGCCTCTTCGCCGCACCGCTGACCATCCAGCCGATCAGCACCACCACTTTCAGTGGTGGAGCCGTCGCCCACGTCTTCGCACCGCGTCGATGATCCAGGCCTACCGGGCAGGCTCCTGCCGCATTCGGTGGGCCTTGGATGCGACCCGGGCAGGTGTCTCAGGAGTCGGATCGCATCCGAGCTGCCGGTGGCGTGGGCCATCTAGGCGTCCGGCGAGGTGCTGGCTGTCCGCTGGCCGCCATGGGTCGCGGCGACGATGGCGGTGAGCAGTGTGTCGCGTTCGCTCACCAATTCGTGGATCGCGGGCTGGCCGGAGCTGGTGGCGCAAGTCCGCGACGAGCCTGTCCGCCGTGGCTGGGTCGAGACGCGGCTGGCCGAGGTCGTCCCACCACCGGTTGAAGCTGCCGGCGTAGCGATCGCAGCAAGCGCTGAGTCCGCCGTCGCCGGCGCCGAGGTGGAAGAGCATCGTGGGACCCATCACCGCCCACCGGAGTCCGGGCCCGGAAGAAGACGGCCGTGTCGACGTCGTGGACGCTGGCGACGCCTTCAATCACGAGACGGATCGCTTCTCGCCACAGTGCTCAGCGCCGACCAGGTCTCGTTCAACAGTTCACTACAGCCGGGCTGCGGCACGCGCGTGCCCCGAACGGGCCAGCGGCGAGAGGCGAGGTAGGTTTCGGTGGTGACGATCCGTCTGGGCTACCAGATCCCCAACTTCAGCTACCCCGGCACTGGTGTCGAGGAGCTGTTCAGCCTGGTCACCGCGCAAGCCCAGGAGGCCGAGGGATCGGGTTTCGACACGGTCCTGCTGATGGACCACTTCTATCAGCTGCCCGGCCTCGGGACCCCCGACCAGCCGATGCTCGAGTGCTACACGGCGCTCGGCGCGCTGGCCGCGGCGACGAGCAGCGTGCAGCTGTCCGCACTGGTCACCGGGAACACCTATCGGAATCCAGCGATCCTGGCCAAGACCGTGACCACACTCGACATGGTTTCCGGCGGCCGTGCTGTGCTCGGGATCGGGGCCGGGTGGTACGAGCGTGAGCACGACGACTTCGGCATCGAGTTCGGCACTTTCACCGACCGGTTCGAGCGCCTGGAAGAGGCGTTGCAGATCATCGGGCCGATGCTGCGCGGGGAGAACCCGACCTTCTCCGGTCAGCGGTACCACGTCGAGAACGCGATGAACAACGCGCGGCTGCGCCGAGACATCCCGATCATGCTTGGCGGCAGCGGTGAGCAGAAGACGTTCCGGATGGCCGCGCAGTACGCCGACCACATGAACATCATCTGCGCCCGGCCTGACATCCCGCGCAAGGTGGCCGCCCTCCGGCAGCGCTGCGAGGAGCTCGGCCGCGACCCGGCGACGCTGCCGACGACCCACCTGGACAGCGTGGCGCTGGCCCAGACGGCCCAGGAGGCAGAGCAGCTGCGCAGCCAGGTGCCCCAGGACCGCCTGGGACAGGTGATCATCGGGACGCCGGAGCAGGTCGCTGAGGTCCTCAAAAGCGAGGTCCTGGACGCCGGGATCGACGGCATCACCATCAACATGCCGTACGACGGCCACCACCCGGGCCACCTGGCGGCGATCGGCGAGGCGCTGCGCCCGCTCGTGTCCTGAGTGCGCGCTGGCCGCAGGCAGGTGCCGTGAAGGCTCAGGCGTCTAAAATCAGCGCGTGAACACGCGGCTGGTCTATGGCATCAGCCTGATCGCGCCATTCGCCGCTGCGCTGGCGCTGGTTCCTTTCCGGGACCAGCTGGCCAGCACCAATGCGGCGCTGATTCTGGTCGTGATCGTGGTGGGAGTGTCTTCACTCGGGCAACGACTGGCCGGCCTTGTGACCGCGCTGTCGGCAGGACTCTGGTTCGACGCGTTTCTGACCCGCCCCTACGGGCGGTTGAGCATCGATGATCCAGCGGATGTCGAAACCGCTGCGTTGCTGCTGATTGTGGGCCTGGCAGTGGCTGAACTGGCTACCTGGGGCAGGCGCCAGCAAGCTGCGGCCAGCCGCGCGGACGGCTATACGGCAGGCATCGCAGCCGCCGCCGCCTCAGTCTCGGACGACGCACCGCCCGCCGTTCTCATCGAGCAGGTCCGGCCCCAGCTCGTCCAGCTGCTTCAGGCCGAGTCGTGCCGATTCGACTACGGCCGAGGTGTGCTGGGCGGGCGTCATCCGCGGTTGCGCTCCGATGGAGAGGTCGAGGTGGACGGCGCGATCTGCGACATCGAGCGGTACGGATTGCCGGTGCAACAGGAGATCGAGATCCTGCTGGTGGCATCGGGCCGGTACATGGGTCGCTTCGTGGTACAGGCCCGGCACGGGTCGCACCCCTCTCTGGCTCAGCGACTTGTCGCGGTGACTCTCGCGGACCGGGCCGCCTCGGCCCTCGCCGCTGGGCAGGCGAAGCGATCACCCGAGAAAGCCTGAGAGATGGCCCTTTTCACGGCTGGAAGCGGTAGCCCATCCCCGGTTCAGTCAGCAGGTGCCGGGGGCGGGTGGGGTCATCCTCAAGCTTGCGGCGCAGATGCGCCATGTACTGCCGAACGTACTGGGTCTCCGAGCGGTAGGTAGGTCCCCATACCTTCTCCAGCAGGTAGCGCTGCCCGATCAGCTTGCCGGGCTCGCTCACCACGGCCTCGAGCAGCTGCCATTCCGTCCGGGTCAGATGAACCGGCGGGGCGTCACCGCCGGTTGACTCGACCGTATGCAGCCCGAGATCTATTGTGTAGCGCCCGATCACAACCGATGACGGCGCTGCTGCGTCGCCTTCGCCGAGGCGACGGGCAGCGACGCGGATGCGGGCCAGCAACTCATCGACGCTGAAGGGCTTGGTGACGTAGTCATCGGCGCCCGCGTCCAGGGCCTGGACCTTGTCGAGACTGCCGATGCGGCCGGACAGAACGATCACCGGCACGCGCGTCCAGGTTCTCAACTGGTTGATGACCTCGACCCCGTCCATATCCGGAAGGCCGAGGTCCAGGACGATGAGGTCAGGATGATCGTTCTGGGCGGCCCTCAGGGCTTCAGCTCCGGTGCTGGCCGTGGTGACGACGTGCTGGCGCGCGACGAGGTTGATCCGCAGCACCCGCAGGATCTGCGGTTCGTCGTCCACCAGAAGGATCCGGGTCATGCACTTGGCCCATCCGCCCAATGATCGATCCCGCTGATGATGTCGGGATCGGGTTGCTGGCCCTCGGTGATGTCGGCCCGGGGCAGTTGCAGGGTCATGGTCAACCCGCCGCCGGGGGTGTTGTCCGGGGTCAGGCTGCCACCCATGGCTTCGGCGAGGCCACGGGAAAGAGCAAGTCCCAGACCGATCCCGGTTCCGTTGTCCCGGTCACCAAGACGCTGGAACGGCAGGAACACGTGGTCCCACTGTTCCACCGGGATGCCAGGTCCCCGATCGATCACGCGGGTCTCGACGAAGCCTGCGTGCTCGCTCACCGCAAGCATGGGTGGTTCATCAACCGGGCTGTAGTGGAGGGCGTTTCGAATCACATTGACCAGGACCCGCTCGACCAGGGCCGGATCGGCGAACACCTCGATGAATTCGTCCGGCATGTGCACCACGATGCCGTGGCCATCGGGTTCCAGGTCATCCAGTGCGGTGGCGATGGTCTCGGCGATGCTCATGGCCTGAGGTGTCATGGCCAGCGCGCCGGCTTGCAGCCTGCTCATGTCGAGCAGGTTGTCCACCAGCCTGCTCAGCTTGTCCAGCGACTCCTCCACCGTGGCCAGAAGCTCATCCCGGTCCGGCTCGGTGAAGACGATCCCCTTCATCCGCACGCTGCCGATGGCGGCCTTGGCCGAGGCGAGCGGCGTCCGGAAGTCGTGGCTGACGGCCGACAGCAGAGCGGTGCGCATCCGGTCCACCTCGGCCAGTGGGCCAGCAGCGGCAGCCTGATCGCTGAGCCGTTCCTGCCGCAGCGCCACCACTGCTTGGGCGGCGAAGGCCTGTACCAGGCGCCGATCGGCGGCGGCGAGCGGATGACCGCACAGGACGAGCGATATCTCGTCGTTGACCAGCACTTCGGCGTCTCCTTGGCCGGGCGCGAAGCAGGGCCGGTCACCCACTGCCGCCACGACGCGCCAGGAATCGGGGTCGTGCTGCAGATCCGGGCTGGGCGGGGCGTCCTTCCGCCGTTCCAGCATGGTGATCCCAGCGAAGCCCAGCGTCTCGCGCAGATGGTCGAGCAGGGCAGGAAGGGGACGGGCGCCCCGCAGAACGCTGCCGGCCAGGGTGGACAACGTCTCGGACTCGGTCCGAGCGCTGGCTGCCTCGCGGGTTCGGCGGGCGGCTTCGTCGACGGTCGCGCTGACGGCCACCGCGATGGCCAGGAACACGACAAGAGCTAGAACATTCTCGTGCCGGGCGATCGTGAACTGGTGCAGCGGCGGCACGAAATAGAAATTGAGCAAGAGAAAACCGAGCACGGCCGCGAACAGAGCCGGCAGGATGCCGCCGATCAGGGCAATGATCACAACTGTGGCCAGGTACAGCATGATGTCGCTGGAGAACGACAGCCCGGCCCGGGCCAGCGTGAGCAACAGCGTGAGCAGGATGAGCCCGGCGAAGGCGACCGCGAACCCCGCGGCGCGCCGCGACCGGCTCAGGGCGCTGCTGGGCAGCGCCGCCCGGCGTCCACGGCTGACCTGATCATGAGTGACCAGGTGAACGTCGATGGGCCCCGAGCCATTGGTCGTGGTCACCCCCACGCCGGGGCTGAACACCTGGGACAGGCGGCTTCGCCGGCTGACGCCCAGAACCAGTTCGGTGGCGTTGGCACCCCTCGCGAAATCGAGCAGTGCTTCAGCGACGTCGCTTCCGGCCACTTGGTGATACGTGCCGCCCAGACTCTCGACCAGGGAACGCTGCAGTGCGAGGTTGGCGGTGCTTCCGGTGGCCAGGCCGTCATTGCGCGACACGTGCACCGCCAGCAGATCGGCTCCCTTGGCCCGGCTGGCGATCCGGGCCCCGCGCCGGATCAGCGTCTCTCCCTCGGGGCCACCGGTCAGAGCCACCACCACGCGATCACGGGTTTCCCAGGTGGCGGAGATGTTGTGCTGCGCCCGGTAGCGGTCCAGCTCGTCGTCGACCTTGTCCGCCAGCCACAGCAGGGCCAGCTCGCGAAGCGCGGTCAGATTGCCGATCCGGAAGTAGTTGCCCAGTGCGGCGTCGATCTTCTCCGGACGGTAGATGTTGCCGTGGGCCATCCGGCGCCGCAATGCTTCCGGTGCCATGTCGACCAGCTCGATCTGCTCGGCCCGGCGGGCGATTTCGTCGGGTACGGTCTCTCGCTGCGGAACGCCGGTGATCTGCTGAACGATGTCGTTGATGGACTCCAGGTGCTGGATGTTGACCGTGGTGATGACGGTCAGGCCGGCATCCAGGATCTGCTCGATGTCCTGCCAGCGCTTGGCATTGCGGCTGCCGGGGACATTGGTATGGGCCAGTTCGTCCACCAGCACCACGTCGGGATCGCGGGCGATCACCGCGTCGACGTCCATCTCGGTGAAAGTCGTTCCCCGATAGTTGATTTCCGTTCGTGAGATGACTTCGAGGCCACGGAGCATGGCGTCGGTCTGCGGACGCCCATGGGTCTCGACATAGCCGATGGCCACGTCAGTGCCTCGTTCCAGCCGGCGGTGACCCTCCTCCAGCATCTTGAAGGTCTTGCCGACGCCAGGAGCGGCGCCCAGGTACACCCGCAACTGGCCCTGGGCCATCGCCTCCTCCTTCCATCTCCGCCAGCCCGGCGGAATTACCAGGTCATCATCCCGCCGGTACTGGGTACGTGCGATCCACCGCGAGGTTGAGCTCGAGCACGTTCACGCCTGGCTCGCCGATGAAACCCAGGACGCGGCCTGACGTGTTGGCCGCTATCAGCTTCTGAATGGCGCTGAGGCTGACCCCGCGGGCGCGAGCCACCCGCCTGGCCTGAAGGTCCGCGTACGCCGGGCTGATCTGGTAGTCGAGTCCACTGGCACTCGCTGTGACCGCATCCGCGGGAACGGGTGAGTCTTTACTGGTTCCCCTGATCGGCGTCACGATGCCCTTGCTGTAGTCCTCGCCGAACTTGGAGCACTCCACCTGGACGCCTTGATAGGCGGTCCGGAACGGCACGGCCGGGCACGGTTCGTTGAGGCTGACCACTCGGGTGATCGGCCCAGTCAAGCCATCGCGCCGGAACACCGACAGCACGGCACCAGCCCCGCCCGGGGTGCAGAAGGGCCTGGCGCCGCTGACCCCTTCGAGCTTTCCCACCGCCAGGCTGCGGGCGCAGACCTCGCTCAACAGGCTGGCGCTGCTCCCGTCCCCGCCGGGGTTGCTGGCCTGCGCCGGGTCGCCGAGAGTGTCCACCACGCTTTCTGGGCCGAGGTTGGAGGCGCTGGTCGAGCGGGGGTCGTAGCCGTCTCCCGCGGCCGAGGGCCGGGACTGGAAATACTGGGTCAGGGGACGGCCGTCCTTGCCGGTGAACGCCTGGCCAATGATCGAGGACCCGACCGCCCGGCCACCGGCTAAAACAAGTGACCCGTCGGCGCGGTGCTTGAGACCGGGAGTCTGTGCGATCCCGGTGATCGTCAGGGGGTAGATCAGGCCGGTGAGGACGGTCAGGACGAGCACCGCACGTACCGCGGCCACGTGCTGGGCGAGCCAGGAAGGCAGGCGCATCAGGAGATCCCGGGGATGAAGTGGACGAGCAGATCGATGATCTTGATTCCGATGAAGGGCGCGATGATGCCGCCGATCCCGTACACCAGCAGGTTGCGCCGGAGCATGGCGGCCGAACTGGAGGGCGTGTAGCGCACGCCCCGCAGTGCAAGAGGGATCAGCACCACGATGACCAGGGCGTTGAAGATGACGGCGGACAGGATGGCCGAGGCCGGGCTGTGCAGCCGCATGATGTTCAGGCTGTCCAGGCCCGGATACAGCGCCGCGAACATGGCCGGAATGATGGCGAAATACTTGGCGATGTCGTTGGCGATGGAGAACGTGGTCAGTGCGCCCCGGGTGATCAGCAGCTGCTTGCCGATCTCGACGATCTCGATCAGCTTGGTCGGATCAGAATCCAGGTCGACCATGTTGCCGGCCTCTTTCGCGGCCGACGTACCGGTGTTCATCGCGACTCCGACATCCGCCTGAGCCAGCGCTGGGGCGTCGTTGGTGCCGTCGCCGGTCATGGCCACCAGCTTTCCGCCCTCCTGCTCACGGCGGATCAGGGCCAGCTTGTCCTCGGGCGTGGCTTCGGCCAGGAAGTCGTCCACGCCGGCCTCGTCGGCGATCGCCCGGGCTGTGCGCGGATTATCGCCGGTGATCATGACGGTGCGGATGCCCATCTGCCGCATCTCGTCGAAGCGGGCACGCATGCCCGCCTTGACCACGTCCTTGAGCTGGATCACCCCCAGAACCCTTGTGCCAGAACCGGTTCGCTCTCCGACCACGAGTGGGGTACCTCCGGAGGCGGAGATTGTGCCGACGATTTCGTCCAGATCGTCCGAGGTCTGCCCGCCCCCGGCCCGGACCCATTCGACTACTGCGGTGGCCGCGCCTTTGCGCAACTGCCGGACCGGATCGGCCTCCGGACCAGCCAGGTCGACTCCCGACATCCGGGTCTGCGCCGTGAAGGGCACCCAGGTCGCGTGGCTCAGCTCTCCTGGCTCGCGTTCGCGCAGCCCGTACTCGGTCTTGGCGAAGACGACGATCGAGCGGCCCTCGGGCGTCTCGTCGGCCAGGCTCGAAAGCTGGGCCGCGTCGGCGAGTTCCGCGACAGGCACGGAACCGGCCGGGATGAACTCGCTGGCCTGCCGGTTGCCGAGGGTGATCGTTCCGGTCTTGTCCAGCAGCAAGGTATTGACGTCGCCGGCCGCTTCCACCGCTCGCCCCGACATGGCCAGCACGTTGCGCTGCACCAGCCGGTCCATCCCGGCGATGCCGATGGCCGACAGCAGTGCGCCGATCGTGGTGGGGATCAGGCAGACCAGCAAGGACACCAGCACGATGCCGGTGACGCCGTTCTGGTCGAGTGCCTGGCTGTCCGGTGCGAACGCCTGGACAGACTTGGAGTAGATGGCCAGCGGCTGCAGGGTCGCGACGGCCAGCAGGAAGATGATGGTCAGCGAGGCCAGCAGGATGTTGAGGGCGATCTCGTTCGGGGTCTTCTGCCGGTTGGCCCCTTCGACCAGAGCAATCATGCGGTCGATGAAGCTCTCGCCGGGCTTCTGCGTGATGCGCACGACGATCCGGTCCGACAGCACCCGGGTGCCGCCGGTGACCGCGGATCGGTCGCCTCCCGACTCCCGGATCACGGGTGCGGACTCGCCGGTAATGGCGGACTCGTCGACACTGGCGATCCCCTCCACCACATCGCCGTCGCCGGGTACCACTTGCCCCGCCTCGACCACCACGATGTCGCCCCGCTGGAGGGTTGCGGCCGCGACGGACTCCTCTTCCACCGTCCCTGAACCCGGCTTCCAGGCCCGCAGGCGGCGCGCCATCGTGTCCTGCTTGGCCCGGCGCAGGGTTTCGGCCTGGGCCTTGCCCCGTCCTTCGGCCACCGCTTCAGCCAGGTTTGCGAATATCACCGTGAGCCAGAGCCAGGCGGTGATCAGCCAGGCGAAAACGGTGGGATGCCCTATCGCCAGAACGGTGGTGAACACCGACCCGATCTCGACGATGAACATGACCGGGTTGCGCCACAGGGTCGCCGGGTTGAGCTTGCGGACGGCATCAGGAATCGACGTGACCAGCTGTTTCGGATCGAGCAGGCCGGTACCGACCCGGCGCGATTCCCGTTCGCTGGCCGGCTCGCCCGCAGACGGGCGCTTCATGGTCTGAATGCTCATCTCAGTGCAGCCCTTCTGCGAGGGGGCCGAGGGCGAGGGCGGGCAGATATGTGAGGGCGACGACGATCACGATCACTCCCGCCAGCATTCCCACGAACAGCGGCTGATAGGTCTTCAGCGTTCCGTTCGATTCGGGGACGAACTTCTGCCGGGCGAGTGACCCGGCCAGGCCGAGCACGAGAATCATCGGCAGGAATCGGCCGATCAGCATGGCCAGCCCCAGCGTGGTGTTGTACCAGTAGGTGTTTACGCCGAGGCCGGCGAACGCCGATCCGTTGTTGTTACCCGCCGACGTGAAGGCATAGAGCACCTCGGACAGCCCGTGCGCTCCGCTGTTCAGCATGGACTGGCGCGCAACAGGATTCGCCATCGACGCGGCGGTGCCCGCCAGCACCACGGCGGGCGTCGTCAGCAGATAGAGCGATGCGAACTTCATCTCCCGTGAGCCGATCTTCTTGCCGAGATACTCCGGCGTCCGCCCGACCATCAGCCCGGCGACGAAGACCGTTATCACCGCGAGAACAAGAATGCCGTAGAGGCCGGAACCGGTTCCACCTGGCGCGATTTCGCCGTACATCATGTTCAGCAGCGCCACCCCGCCGCCCAGGCCGGTGTACGAGTCGTGGAACGAGTCGACGGCGCCGGTCGACGTCAGTGTGGTGGCACTGGCGAAGGTGGCGGATTGCAGTACTCCGAAACGCGTATCCGTGCCCTCAGCCGCGGATCCCACGGCTTGCGGCACGGTGCCGGTGTGCACACCCTGCAAGACGTTCATCAGCACGATGCTCGCGACGGCGAGGATCGCCATGGCCGCGACGATGGCGTATCCCTGCCGGTTGCTGCCGGCCATCCGGCCGAACGTGCGCGGCAGGCTGAACGAGATCAGCAGCAGGAGGAAGATCTGAAGCCAGTTGGTCCAGGCGGCCGGGTTCTCGAACGGATGGGCACTGTTGACGTTGTAGAAGCCGCCGCCGTTGGTGCCGAACTCCTTGATGATCTCCTGGCTGGCCACTGGGCCGCCGGTGATGTGCTGGGTGGCACCGGCCAGCGTGTGCACGTCGGTGCCGGCTGAGAAGTTCTGCACCATCCCCGCGGCCACGAACACGATCGCTCCGATCACCGCGACCGGCAGCAGGATCCGCAGCACGATCCGGACCAGATCGACCCAGAAGTTGCCCAGCCGGTCGGTGGTGCTGCGGGCGAAACCCCGGACCAGCGCGACCGCGACCGCGATGCCCACCGCCGCGGATGCGAAGTTCTGCACCGCCAGGCCCGCCATCTGGACCAGATGTCCCATGGTCGACTCGCCGGAATACGCCTGCCAGTTGGTGTTGGTGACGAAGCTGACGGCGGTGTTCCAGGCCAGAGCCGGCTGGATGTCGCTGAGGCCCAGCGAGAGCAGCAGGTGAGCCTGGATGCGCATGAATACGTACAGGAAGAGGATCGATACCGCGGAGAACGCGAGCACGCTGCGGGCATAGACCGGCCAAGGCTGATCCCCGTCCGCATCGACGCCGATCAGACGATAGATCTGCTTCTCCACCCGCGAGTGCTTGACCGCCTGAACGACCGTGTACATGTAGTCCCCGGCTGGCCGGTAGGCGAGCGCGAGCGCGATCACCAGCGACGCGATGAAGAGGCCGGCGGCGGCGGGCGACGACATCAGAACCGCTCCGGAAAGACCAGCGCCACGACCAGGAACACGACTAGCCCCACTGCCACGACCAGGCCGATGAGATTGGCCAGGTTCACAGTCGCTCAGCGCCCTTGACGATCAGCACCAGCACGGCGAAGAGCGCCACCGTGATCAGCACATACACAACATCCAGCACGACGCGCCTTCTCCCTTCGCGTGGCTTGCCGGGGGCAGCCAACTGGACCCAGTAGACGGCCGGATGGCGTGGCCCGGGCCGGTCGTCGACAGGAAAACGACAGCAAGGAAGGGGATTTTGACGAAATCTCTACAGCTGAGCCGGGTTGAGCTCGCCCGGCAGAACTAGGCAATGCTGGACTCGAAGCGGTTCAGGGCGCGGCTGGGTTATGTCGCGGCGCGCGGAGCGTACATGATCACGGCCACGCCGAAGAGGCAGATGATCGCTCCAGTGATGGAGTAGCGGTCGGGATGAAACTTGTCCACGACGACACCCCAGGTCAGCGAGGCCGCGACGAAGATGCCGCCGTAGGCGGCGAGGATGCGGCCGAAGTGGGCACCGGGCTGGAGGGTGGCTGCGAAGCCGTAGAGGCCCAGGACGATCACTCCGGCGACGGTCCACCACAGCCCGCGATGCTCCCGCCAGCCCTGCCAGATGAGCCACGCGCCGCCTATCTCGAAGAGAGCGGCCACGGCGAAAAGGATCAGAGAGCGGGTGACGGTCATGATGCGACCCTAGGCGGCCGCCCGGCACATTCCCATTTGTCGCTGACGGAGTCCGAGCCGCACCACGCGTGGTGTCAGGT
>CALMAR010000216.1 GCA_937859855.1 uncultured Kineosporia sp. | reverse complement strand
CTCCGGCTTCCTGCAGGGCTTCCTGGTCTTCCTGGCCCTGCCGGTCGACCTGGGCCGCCCGTTCGGGGGGCTGGGCGTGGTGGGCGTGACGACGGGACTGCTGCTCTGGCTGTGGGTGCTGCACGCCGTGGTCTGCGCCGGCTACGCCCTGACCTGGGCCGTGCACGACGTGCTCACGCTAGATCACGCAGAGTTTTAGTTTGACTACAACAGACAGACGTTCCGGTACCGTGTGCGGACAACCGACGTCCTGGCATGCGGGGGTCAGCCAAGATGGTGACGGGGTATGCGCACGACGCAACGACGCAACTCCTGCTGTTGGAGTACGAGCGGTCGTCCGAGTTCCCGAATCACGTCGACGACGTCCGCAACGTCATCATGAGCTTTTTCATGACCATGGTCGCCGCGTCGGCCGTCCTTTTGAAGTACCCGGACGGTGGCCTCAGCGTCCACGGACCGGCGGGGGCCGGATCGGTGAGCATCGCGGTGAGCTGCTGCATCTTCGTGGTCGGCAGTCTGCTTGTATTAACCGGTGCTCGCCCAAGGCGGGTGCAGTTTCAACGCTACTGGACGATGAACGGCATTCCCAATCGCCGTCTTTCGTCCAACGATCGGGATTTGATTGCGTTCAAAAGCAAAGATGTCGTGGATTCTGCGGGCGGGTATAGCTGCCGGCGCTCGTCCGGCTCCTATATGGACCCTCGTGCTAATACTGCCAAGTTCGTCTAAGGCCGGCCTCGGCGCTGCCCTACTCGTCGGCGACTTGGTGACGACGACCCATGCCCTGTCGTTCTTGACGGGCGGAATCGCCGCTGCAGCAGCGGTGTGCTGGCTCGATCGCTCCTACTTCCGGCTCTCGAGATACGAGATCCCGCGTTCCGCCCCAGTTTCACGGGGCACCACACTGGAGGGTCCTGCATGATCATGCAGCAGAAGGAACTTGCCGAGAGGCTGCGGGCGATTCGCGCCGGTGACACGTCCAGGGCGGTCACCTTCTTGTTGGGCAGCGCTCTGTCCCGCGGCGCGATCGCCGACGTTCGTTCCATGACTGTCGCCATCAAGAAGTCGTTCGCGGCCACGGACGGCGCGGCGGGATTGGAGGATCATCTCGCGATGATCGGCGCCGAGGACCACGGCTCGCGGTATCGAGCGGCGTTCAACTACCTTGTTGCCGTCCGCGGACCCGACGCCGCTGACCGCATCGTGCGTTTGGCCGTCCTTCAGGCGTACATCAAGGAAAGGGACGAGACCCTCTCCCTGAGTGCAGATCAGCTCCAGAAATACGAGCCTAGCACCCCCCGGTGCGCCGTCCCCCACCCCATTCGCCACCTGGCGGCAGCCCGCGCCCCCCCGCCGCGCGATCGACGCGGCGTCATCCTCACCACCAACTTCGACCCTCTGCTCGAGGTCGCACTAGCGCAACTTGGCCTCACGGCATTGCCCATTTCGCTCTCTGACGATCGCGGATACTCGGCCTTGAACTCGCCGGGCAGCGCCATCCCGATCGTGCATTTACACGGTTACTGGCGTTTTCCAAACACCATGAACCAGGACGAGCAATTGGCCCAGTCCCGGCCGCAATTGGCGAGGGACGTGATGGATACTCTGCAGCGTCAGACCGTCGTAATCCTCGGTTACGGTGGGTGGGACGACCTTATAAGGGCGGCCATCAGCCAGGCCGAAGCAGAGCGCCGCACGAGCGACTTCGACGTCGCATGGGCGATCAATGACACGCCGGATATGGCTCTTCCGCCCGTCCCGGCACAGTTGACCAGGGCAGCCCCAGGTCGCGCTATGGTTTATTACAACGTGGACGTCGATACGCTCTTCAGCGAGGTAGTCGACCTGTCAACGGCCCGAGTCCCATTGCCGCGCCAAAGACCGGGCACTGCGCTGCCCCGGGGATGGCTCCTCGCCGATCAGGCTCTAGAACAGGTTGCTTCGCTCATTCCACCTTCGGACTCGCGGCTCGCATTCTACAATGGTCGACAGCCCTCGTGGTTAGACGCAGTCGACCCGGTGATTCCGCTGCGTGCCATCGACGTCGAGCTGAGCGCCGCAGTGCAGCGCTGGTCCCAACGAAGACTGGCTCTGCATCTCGCTGTGTACGGCGCAACGGGAGAGGGCAAGAGTCTGGGGCTGCTGCGCTTGGCGAAGAAATGCGCGGAGCTGCCCGACGTGAGCGTAATCTGGAGACGGGTGACCGACTTTCCCACCGATCCGCTCGACTGGATCAGTCAGGCGACTGCCGAGCGGGCGCTCGTGGTCATTGTCGACAATGCTGATGACTGCATACCGACGATCAAGGTGCTTTTGGACCATCTATATGAACAACCACATTTGAGTTGTCTTCTGGTTACGGGAAGCCATGCGCCCTTCACCTACGGCCGCCAAGTCGTGGATACCCAGCGTTTCGCTGTGCGCGGCCTGTCAGGCGTGGACGCACGTGCTCTCGTCGAGGGCTGGGGTAAGGACGGAGACGAGGCACTCGGAGAGCTAGCTACGCTCCCGGTTGAGGACCGCGCCGCCCGGCTTCTCGATGCCGCGTCAAGCAGCACCGCTCGAGGTGGATCGACTTTGTTCGGTGCAATGCTTGCAGTACGGGAGTCGCAGCAGTTCCGCGGCCACATCGAGAACCTGATCGGCCGGCTTGCACAGTTACCCGTCGGAACAGATCAATCAAATCTCGCTGAGATGCTGGTACTGATCGCGTGTGCCGATTCAAAGGAATCCTGGACCCTGACCCGCAAGCAGCTCGCCGTAGCCTCGCAACTGCACCTTTGGGAGATCGATTCACAGATTCTGGCCCCGCTGGGCGAAGAAGCCGCGATCAGCGTGGAGGGAACGACGGTTCGAACGCGCCATCCCATGATCTGCGACGAAATTATGGAAGTGGCCACCGAACGTGGTCTAATCGGACCGATTCTGACCCAGACAGCCCGGCGAGCAGCCGTGTTCGTGGCCACCCATGGATACGAGGATGCTATCCACCCGCTGCTCTACCTGAACCGGCACTTCGAAGATCCCGCTCTCGGAGTAGAACTCGCTAGAGCGACTTGGACTGGCCACCCGCGGCGCATCTCGTACCTGACAGCTTTTTCTTCCGCCCTTCGCAGCGCCGGCGAGGCAGATGAGGCCAGAATTCTATTGCGCGAACAGGCCGCCGCACTGGTTGAGATGGAGGATTTCGGTACCGGTCACATCTACTTCCTACAGGAGCTTGGCGTGACGCTCGATGTGCTGGGGGATCATCCCAGTGCCCTTGCTCTGGATGTGATGGCCCTAAGTAAGGCTCTCGGCGGCCAGCCTGTTACCTGGCCGACTGTCTCTAGAATCCTGTTCACCGTGGCGTCGGCGGCGCGTGGCTGCTACAAGATCACGCGTCGGGACCTGTTCCTCTCCGCAAGTCATCTCGCTGCGGAGGCAGGTCTCGCTGTCGGCGCCTCAGACACAAAGGCCCGCAACCTCCTGGACATTCGCGACTGGGCCGTAAGGGAAGGCGCCCGACCTCAATTCCATGCGGAGACAGCCGCTTCGATTATCCGTCGGGCCGGCAGAAGCGCCTACGACATGATCGAGGAACCGCTGGTTCGCCGAATGGTTAGCACGTATTCCAACATGGACGTCCTCACGCGACGCCTGTTGGCAGTCGACGTCTCGACGGCGGGGCCTGCATCCCGCGGAGGTGCCTTCTCCTGGGACTCCCCCTAGATCTGCTTTACTAACCGGTGCGTTCAGCTTAAGGGCCCGACGCGCCGCCGCCGGGCAGCGGTGCGGGGCTGGCGTCGAGGTCGTCGTCCATGGCGTCGGAGATCACCGGCATCTCCTCGGTGTCGACGCCGAGGACGGCGGCCTCGTCCGGCTTGTGCAGCAGCACGCCGCCGATGTAGTCGCTGACCGCCTCGTCCAGGCCGACGTCGCGGCCGCGCAGCTCCGACAGGTACCAGCGGTGCTCCAGCACCTCGTGGTACAGCTCGGCCTGGGCCAGCTTGCCGCGCAGCTCCTGCGGCACCGACCGGACCGTGGCCTCGAAGGCGCGGGCCAGCCACTCGTGCGCCACCACGTCCTCGTCGACGCCCTGCTTGTCGGTGGCCGCCCGGTAGGTATCCAGGTCGTTCAGCAGCCGCCGGGCCTGGTTCTCCTCCACGTTCAGGCCGGTCAGGCGCAGCAGCCGGCGGCGGTGGTGACCGGCGTCCACCACCTTGGGCTGGATCTCGATCGAGGTGCCGGTCAGGTCCGTGGCGATGTTCAGTTCGCCGACGTCGAAGCCCAGGTCGTTCAGCCGCCGGATCCGCGCGTCCACCCGCCACCGGTCACCGGGTTCGAAGGCCTCGGGGGCGGTCAGCTCGGACCAGAGCGAGTAGTACCGCTCGAGCATGGTGTCGCTGGTCTCGATCGGGTCCAGGCCCCCGTCGAGCAGCCCTCCGGCCTCCAGGTCCATCAGCTCGCCGGCCACGTTGATCCGGGCCAGGTCGAGGTCGTGCTCGCGCTGGCCGCTGGACAGGGTGTCGTGCAGGTCGCCGGTCTCGGCGTCCACCAGGTAGGCGGCGAAGGCGCCCGCATCCCGCCGGAACAGCACGTTCGACAGCGAGACGTCGCCCCAGTAGAAGCCGGACAGGTGCAGCCGGACCAGCAGGATCGCCAGGGCGTCGATCAGCCGGGTGCCGGTCTGCGGGGTCACCGACGCCGAGAACGCGGCGCGGTAGGGCAGGGAGAACTGCAGGTGCCGGGTGAGCAGCACGGGGTCGAGGTCCTCGCCGTCGGCGGAGACCCGGCCGGTGACCACGCCCAGTGGCTCGACCGCGGGCAGCCCGAGGCGGCGCAGCATCCGCAGCAGGTCGTACTCCCGCCGGGCCAGCGCCTCGTTGATCTCCTTGGCGGCCAGCACGTGCCCGGACAGCTGGACGAACCGGACGACGTGCCGGGAGATGCCCCGTGGCAGGGTGGCCAGGCGGTTGAGGGGCCACTGCTCCAGCGGTGTCGACCAGGGCAGATCGAGCAGGGCCGGGTCGGGCGCGGCCGAGGTGATCTGGAGGCTTCGCGCCGTGGTCATCCCCGCTCCTCGGGTCGTCGCGACGCGACGAGGATAGCCCGGACGCGGCGACCGGCCGGCCCCGCGCCGGGGCGGGATCGGCCGGTCGTCCTGCGGCGGGTCAGTCCTTCAGTCGCTGGCCCGTCTCCTGGTTGAACAGGTGGACGTGGCCCTCGGCGGCCTGGAAGTGCACCTCCTGGCCCTTCTCCGGCGGACGGCGGCCGTCCACCCGGGCGATGATCGGCAGGTCGCTGCCCTCGCTCTCCAGCGTGCCGTGCACGTAGGCGTCGGCACCGAGCACCTCGACGACCTCGACCTCGACCGGGATGCCGTGCTCGGACAGCTGCAGGTCCTCCGGGCGCACGCCCAGCGTCAGCGACTTTCCGGCGTCGGTCAGCGCCGCACGGGGGACCGGGTGCACGGCGTCCCCGAACTGCACGCCGCCGTCGACCACCGGCAGGGTGAGCAGGTTCATCGCGGGGGAGCCGATGAAGCCCGCCACGAACGCGTTGTCCGGGTGGTCGTACAGCTCGCGCGGGGAGCCGACCTGCATCAGCAGGCCGTCCTTGAGCACGCAGACCCGGTCACCCATCGTCATGGCCTCGGTCTGGTCGTGCGTCACGTAGACCGTGGTGACGCCGAGCCGGCGCTGCAGTGACGCGATCTGCGTGCGGGTCTGCACCCGCAGCTTGGCGTCGAGGTTCGACAGCGGCTCGTCCATCAGGAACACCTGCGGCTTGCGGACGATCGCGCGGCCCATCGCGACCCGCTGCCGCTGGCCGCCGGACAGCGCCTTCGGCTTGCGGTCCAGGTACGGGGTGAGGTCGAGGATCTTGGCGGCTTCCTCGACCCGCTGCTGGATGTCGGCCTTGTTGTTGCCGGCGATCTTCAGGGCGAAACCCATGTTGTCCGCGACGCTCATGTGCGGGTACAGCGCGTAGCTCTGGAACACCATCGCGATGTCGCGGTCCTTGGGCGGCATCTGGGTGACGTCCCGGTCGCCGATCAGGATCCGCCCGCCGTTGACCTCTTCGAGGCCGGCGAGCATCCGCAGCGAGGTGGACTTGCCGCACCCCGACGGGCCGACCAGGACGAGGAACTCCCCGTCCTGGATGTCGAGGTTGAGGGCGTCGACCGCGGGCTTGGTGCCGCCCGGGTACATCCGGGTCGCCTTGTCGAACGTGACTGTGGCCACAGTGCCACTTCCTTCCACCGGCAGGAACGTGCCGGACGATCCGAGTGGAGGGTGCGCCGGCCGGGCGGCCGCCGAACCTGGAGCGGCGCCCGGACCACGCAAACCGCGCACCACGGACGTCGGAGACCGGGACGCGGGCGTCATCGGCCTCTGTACACATTCAACTGGTTGATCGGTGATGCGTCGAGAGGATCGGGCCTGCGTCATTCCTCACCTGTGACGGCGATCCCGTCGTCCCGATCCGCCGATCCCGCCGCTCGGGGTCTCCCCAGACCGCGATCATCCGGATACCGTCTTGTGACGGCAGGTGGTGGCCGGGCCACCTGCTCCGTTGCCGAAGGAGGCATCGGACATGCGAGTGACTGACGTCCTGCGTGACAAGGGTGACCTGGTGGTCACCGTCAGCCCCGACCACAGCGTCGCCGAGCTGCTCGACAAGCTGGCGGAGCACGGTGTCGGGGCGCTGGTGGTCTCCTCCGACGGCACCTCCGTCGACGGCATCGTGAGCGAGCGCGACGTCGTCCGCAAGCTCCAACAGGTGGGCGCGGACCTGCTGGACGCGCCGGTCAGCGACATCATGACGGCGCAGGTGCACACCTGCCCGCCGGACACCGACCTGGACGACCTGATGCGGCTGATGACCGACCGCAGGTTCCGGCACGTGCCGATCGTGGAGGAGTCCCGCCTGGTCGGCATCGTCAGCATCGGCGACGTGGTCAAGCACAAGATCGACCTGCTGGAGACGGAGCGTGACCAGCTCACGGCGTACATCAGCAGCTGAGGTGCGGAGTCCGTCCTGCCCGGCCCGTACCGTTAGCGCATGAGTCCAGGCTCTGCCGCGGCCGCGCCCGACATGGTCGGGGGCTACCGCCTGCTGCAGCGGCTCGGCGAGGGCGGGATGGGCGTCGTCCACCTCGCGCTGGACGACGAGGGCCGGGCGGTGGCGATCAAGCTGCTGCGCCCGCACATCGCCGACGATCCCGACGCCCGGCGCCGACTGGCCCGCGAGGTGGAGACGCTGCGCCGGGTCCGGCACCCGCAGGTTGCCGCGGTGATCGACGCGGACGTCGGCGGCCCGCGGCCGTACCTGGTCACCCACTTCGTGCCGGGAAAGCCGTTGGACGTGCACGTCCGCCAGCACGGCCCGCTGCCGCGCGGGCACGTGGCCCGGATCGGCCGGGTGCTGGCCGACGCCCTGCGCGCCATCCACGCGGCCGGGATCGTGCACCGGGACGTCAAGCCGGCGAACGTGATGCTGCTGGACGGCGACCCGATCCTGATCGACTTCGGCATCGCCCACGTGGCGGACGAGTCCCGGATCACCCGCACCGGCCTGGTGATGGGGACGCCGGGCTACCTGTCCCCGGAGGTGATCGGCGGCGAGCCGGTCACGGCGGCCACCGACTGGTGGGGCTGGGGGGCCACCCTGGCCTACGCCGCGACCGGTCGGCCGCCATTCGGCACCGGCCCGATCGAGGTCGTGCTGGACCG
>CALMAR010000215.1:30905-31417 GCA_937859855.1 uncultured Kineosporia sp. | reverse complement strand
GTCATCGACCTGCCCGAACTCGTCGGCGAGTACCACCGGCGGCACCCGGAAGTAACGATCACGCTGGTCACGGCGTCCTCGGGTTCGGCCGGTCTCGCCACCGCCATTGCTGACGGCAGCGTCGGCGTCGCCTTCGTGTCGATGGCGTCCGCGCCGGCCGGCCTGCGGCTCCGCGAGCTGACGTCCAGCCCGCTGGACCTCGTGCTGCCGTCTGGCCACCGTCTGGCCCGGCGGCGGATGGTTCGGCTGCAGGACATCGCCGGCGAACAATTCGTCGACTTCCCCCTCGGCTACGGCACCCGGGTGGTGTCCGACCGCGCCTTCGCCGCGGCGGCGCTCGACCGCCGGGTGTCGATCGAGATCAGTGACGTCGCGACCGGCGCGGCGTACGTACGTCACGGCCTCGGAGTCGCCCTGCTGCCGCGGTTCGTTGATCTGGGGGAGGGCGTCGTGCGGATACCGGTGGCCGACTGCGACCTCAGCCTGCCGCTGGCGGTCGCGGTGTCGGCGAC
>CALMAR010000215.1:26488-30895 GCA_937859855.1 uncultured Kineosporia sp. | reverse complement strand
AAGGGCTCATCGGTGCCGAAGTTGTAACTGCTGGCGCGCGCGTCGACGAGCGTTTCGCTCAGGCGTCCCGGCCGAGCAGTCACCTCAGCGGCTAGCGCGCCAGCTCGGCGCCGGACGCCAGGCGCGTCCTCGACGTGTTCCCAGAGGACCTCTGTGCTTATACGTTCGATACTCGGCTGGCGGCTGCGGCTGAGGGGATCATCCGGATGGGGAGTCGTAAAAGATGAACTTGCTGGAACAGCTTCAGCGGCACCGGCTACTGGCAATCGTTCGCGGCAGCGACGCCACGGCGTCAGCACAGACGTGCCTTACTCTCGCCGAGGCGGGCGTCCGGCTGATTGAAGTCTCACTGACGACTCAGGACGCCTTCGGCGTCATAGCGGATGTCGCCGCCCGACTCGGCGCCAGCACGATGCTGGGCGCAGGAACGGTTCTCACCGGAGAGGACGTCGTGCGCGCCCGTGACTGCGGGGCCACGTACATCGTCACGCCCGCGCTGGCGCCCTCGATCAAGGTTGCCCGAGAGCTTGCCATGCCGGTTCTCGCCGGTGCATTGACTCCCAGCGAGGTGGTGGACGCGGCCGGCCGCGGGGCGGCCGCCATCAAGCTTTTCCCGGCTTCGGTGTTCGGCCCGTCCTACCTGCGAGCCTTGCGCGAACCGCTGCCCGGCATCCCACTTGTCCCGGTCGGCGGCATCAGTCTGGACCTGGTACCGGCGTATCTGTCTGGCGGGGCCACTGCCGTGGGCATCGGCAGTCCGTTGTGCGGAGATGCCCCTGGCGGTGGCGATCTTGGCGCCCTGCGGGACCGGGCGGCCCAATACCTGGCGGCTGTGCGATGAATGGCATCGATGTTGTCACGCTGGGGGAGTGCATGCTCGCCCTGCGGTGCGAGGGCTCTATCCGGCTTGGGGCAGGGATGCACACCTCCATCGCTGGGGCCGAAGCCAACGTTGCCATCGGCCTGGCCCGCCTTGGTCACGCCAGCCGCTGGCTCGGGCGGGTCGGAGCGGATGAAAGCGGCGAACTGATCAAGCGCATTCTGCGCGCGGAGCAGGTCCAGGTCGATGGAATCGTGGTTGACCGCACTGCCGCCACTGGGGTCGTGATCTTCGAACGGCCGCTGCCCGGCGTGACCCGCGTCGAGTATCACCGCCAGTACTCCGCCGGATCCCGGCTGGACGCCTCAGATGTAGCTGAGCTGGCGGCTGGGGGAGCACGCGTCCTCCACGTCACCGGCGTGACTGCCGCGCTCAGCGCCACCGCCCTGAGCGCCGTCCGCACCGCCGTGGAATGCGCAAGGGCCGCAGGCCTTTTCGTGAGCCTCGACCTCAACTTCCGCCAGGCCCTGTGGGACGCCGGCTCGGCCGCGACGGCGCTGCGCCCATTGGCCGAGCAGGCCGACGTGGTTTTCGGTTCCGAGGACGAGCTGTCGCTGGTGGCCGAAAGTGGCGAAGCGCTGGCCGGCCGCGGGCCGCGAGAGGTCATCGTCAAGCTGGGCGAACGCGGTGCCATTGCTTATTCGGCGGACAGGCCGGACCCAGTCGCCAGGCCGGCCTGCCGGGTTCCGGTCGTGGACTCCGTCGGCGCTGGGGACGCCTTCTGCGCGGGATACCTTTCCGCGTGGCTCGATGACCACGACCTGGCCGGGCGGCTCGAAAGGGCCAACAACGTAGCGGCGTTCGCCCTCGCCACGCGGGGCGACTGGGAGGGACTGCCACGGCGCGAGGAGCTGGCCCTGGTGAAAGCACCGGCGGGGACTGCGCTGCGATGACGTCCGCCTGCTCATTCGACGGCGGGCGACCCCACCGGTTGCTGGGTCATCGGGTCAGGCCCGCTCCCCGGGCCTTCTCCGCGGCCGCGATCCGGTCGGCGACGCGCAGCTTGGCCAGAATGGCCGAAACCATGTTCCGCACTGTCTTTTCCGATAGGCCAAGCTGCCGGGCTATGGCCGCGTTGCCCTGCCCGGTGCCGATGAGGGCCAGGACCTCGTGTTCGCGACTGGTGAGTTCGGGAAAGACGACTGCTGGAATATTCACCAGAGCGGCGGTGAGTGCACCGGCGATGTCAGCGCTGAAGACCGCCATCCCGGCGGCGACGGCCGAGATGGCTTGCATGATGTCCGCCGGCGGGGCGCCCTTGAGGGTGTAGCCGGCTGCTCCGGCGCGTAGCGCGGCCTGCACGGTGGCGGGGTCGTCGGCCATGGTGAGTACCAGGACGCGGACGCCGGGCAGGTCAGCGACGACGCGGCGAGTGGCTTCGACACCGTCGAATCCGGGCAAGTGAAGGTCCATCAGAATCAGGTCGGGCGCGTGCTCCCTGGCGGCAGCGACAGCGGATGGTCCTGAATCGGCCTCGCCAACCAGCTCCAGGGTCTCGGCATCCTGTACGAGGGTACGCAGCCCCTGCCGGAACAGCGGGTGGTCATCGACCACCAGCACCCGGATGAGCCGGCTCATCCCGGGGCCGCCGGTAGCGGCAGGCAGGCGCGTACCAAGGTGCCGTGCGGCAATCGGGAGGCGACGGTCAACGTGCCACCGATCCGCCGGGCCCGGTCGTGCATCGACCGGATGCCGATGCCCGGAGACGCGCTGGAAGCCAGGCCGTCACCGTCGTCAGAGACCGCCAGTTCCACAAGATCTGAGCCCCGGCATTCGAGCGTCACCTCGATCCTGGAGGCGTTGGCATGACGCTGGGCGTTGGTCAGCGCCTCCAATGCGATGCGCCAGATGGCGATCTCGACCACAGAAGGCAGTTGAGGCAGCTCGGGATCGGTGACGATCACAGCTCCCAGCCGCTCAGCCTCCTGGGCCAGGGCGGCAGGCAGCCCGCGTTCGTCCAGCGCCACCGGACGCAGATCGTGCACCAGGCGCCGGACATCAGTCACCGCGGCCTGCGCGTAGTCGCTCAGCTGCGCGAGTGTGCTGGCGGCGACCGCTGGATGGGAACTTACCCGGATCCGGGCCTGCTCCAGCCCAAGAACGATCCCGGCGAGAGTAGGCCCCAGGCCGTCGTGCAGATCGCGACGGATGCGCAGACGCTCATCCTCACGCAACTGCGCCATCCGTTCTCGTGCCTCGCGCAGTGCTGCCTCAGCGCACAACCCGTGCGCCGCGGCCGCGACCGGTCCGGCGATGCGGTCCAGCAACCGCCGCTCCGCCGCCGACAGCCGGCCCCGGGTGGTGACCACAGTCAACCGGGCGACATCGGTGCCACCGAACCGCAGCGGGAGCACGATGAGCGGGCTCGCCGGAGGCAGAATGCCGTACTGCGCCAGGGGCATCCCATCGGCCTCGACCGCGACGTAGCACGCCCGCATCGCCCGGGCCACGGCCTCAGTCACGGCGGACAGCGCGATCTGCGAATCTGCCGCGGTGGCCAGCAAGCCGCCGATCGAGCCGAGGGCCTGATAGGGGTCGGCCGCGTGGCCGTACAGGAGCATGTTGACTCGCCGCTGGACAAGGTCACGCAAAGGCAGTGCCGCCAGACCGGCCAGTATCAGCACCGCAGCGGATGGAACACGGCCGGGGGTCACGGCTCGGGCACCAGCCACCAGCAACATGTACCCGAGGCCGACGCAGCCGCTGAGGACCGAATAGACGAGTGTCCGGTTGACCAGCAGGCGCAGGTCGAACAGCCGGTAACGCACCACGCAGTACCAAGCCCCGAGGGCGAGCCCGACCGCCGAAATGTGTTCGGCGGCGTACACCGGCGAGCCACCGCTGAACACCAGACAGCTGCACTGGGCAGCGGCGACCAGCCACGCGCACCAGGCCACCACCCGGATCCCATCAGCCCATGGGGCGTCCTGCTGCAGCCGCCCTTTCAGCTGCAGGCAGCGGGCACAGAGCAAGAACAGTACTGGCGCCAGCAGAAGCGCGAGAAGGGCTGGGGCGCTGGCTATGTCGCCCCAGGGCTCGGGCAGACCGGCGGGGTTTCGTACGTCCCAGTGCCACAGTTCGGTGCCGAGCAGGTCGGTCGACAGTGCGATCTCCACGAACCAGAACAGCGGCCACACCCGCCGCCATCGCGGGCCAGGCAGCCGGTCGTCAGGGAACAGGAGTACCCCGGCGGTGACCACCGCGATCTGGCCTCTGGTCCCCCACTGGGACAGCCAGCCCAGCCAGGCCGCTGCCGGCAGGTGTGCGTGATGCAGGAAGGCCGCGTTGGCATATGTGTTGAACGTGTTCTTGAACAGGTAACCGGTGCCACCCAGCAGGAAAACCCATCCTCCGCGGCTATGCCGGTCGGTGCGGACCATCAGAGCGCCGAGGGCGGGGACGGACAGATATCCCAGACCGAGTGCGGCGTCAGTGACCATGAAGCCGTCCGAAGGCAGGACCGCTACTTCCCAGAGACACAGTGCGGCCAGCAGGACGGCCAGCGCCATCACGGCACTGGTCGTCCT
>CALMAR010000215.1:20069-26478 GCA_937859855.1 uncultured Kineosporia sp. | reverse complement strand
CCCACATAGGTCCCATCGTGCCCACGAACATCATGGTGACGCTCACGACCGCCCGGACGCCAGCGTCCCGGCAGCCCCGGCGACCCCGGCGCCGGCCTGCTCCAGCGGTTGCCGCATGGGCTGCCTGGACGCGTCGTCGACCAGCTCGAAGACGCGTGGCGTGACGGCAGCCAGGCCGGCTGCGAGCAGCAGCCAGGCCAGTGAGCCGATCACCCGCGGACCACCGAGGTGGCTGGCCAGGTTGAGCGGTTCCGAGGCGATCACCGCCCACGCGGCCCAGCGCGGCACCACCTGGGAACGCAACAGGGCGACTCCGACCAGCACCATCCCGGCCAGCGACCCGGTTATGAAAATCAGGAACAGCGCCGAACTGATCCCGGACTCCTCCGTGACCTTCAGCGCGGGCGCGAAAGCTGCCGGATGCCTGCTGGCAGCGCTGAAGATCTGGTATTCAGCCAGATCCAACGTGTTCGCGATGAATGAGCCAGACACCAGCGTGACACCCAGCAGCGTGGACCACGGGGCCCGGCGGAACGTGACCAGGGCAACCAGCATCATGGCCGGCAGCAGGAGCAGCAGAAGCAGCTTCAGGTTGTCCAGCGCCGTCAGCCCCGGATGGGCGACGGCCTGCCTCAACTCCTTCGCATCGTCACCCCCCGTCAGCGGATCAACCAGGTGCAGGATGCCGTTCACCAGGGCCGGCAGCACCAGCGTGGCCGCCACCACTGCCTTTGTCACAGTCGAGCTTTTCATTTCCATCACCCGCTCCCGCGGTCGCCAGTCGACCGCCTAGGAGCAAACTCGCCGTCCCGGCGTCCCGGGCACCAGGGACAGCCAGCGCTTCTGGCCGGGATAGCAATGTCTGGCCCGGCGTCGTCGGCCGTACGCCGCTGCCACGAGTCGTCTGCTCATACCTGCTCGTCCCCCGATATCGACCGGCAGGCCGCGATGGGCTCAGGTCTCGAAGAAGTCGGCGAAGGGACGGATGGTCCAGCGGGCGACAACTCCGTGCTGCACGAACGGATCTCCGGCCACGAACTCGCTGGCGCTTTCCCGTGACGTGAAGATGCCCAGCGCTTCGCCGCTGGGCGGCTGATCGAGCGGTCCGGTCATCAGCAGCACTCCTAGGTCGTGGAAGTGCTGTAGCCGGGCTTTATGCGCTGCACCGTGTTCGCGGGCCAGCGCAAGGAAGTCGGCGGATGGGTAATGCGTCATGACGTGACGCACGTGGACCGACCAGGTTGCGCCGATCCGCGGACTGCCCCGCCAGGCCGACAACGGCCCGCCAGGAGCCAGGCCAGGGTCTCGCTGGAGTCCTCGGGTGGCCCCTTGGCCGGTCCGAACCGGTTATCGGCCCTCACGGGCGCGGATCTTGGCGCGAACTAGGTAATCTGCGGTGGAGTTCTCGTGGGGGAAGGGCACACCTGGAACGGGTACACCGAGTGCGCGGCAGATCGGCTCCCAGCCGTCACTGGGCTGCCAGTCAATGAGTCGCTCCGGTGCGATCTCTGCGCGGACCTCGGTCAGCCGCCGCTCGTAGCCGGCCATGACGATCTCCGGATCGTCGGCAGGTGCGAAGAGGCCGGTGAAAAGCACACGGAACAGCGGCACCATCGGATCGTCATCGTGCCTCGTCAATGCCTCGCGGGTGCGGCACAAGACAGTCGCTTCCATACTCTGATACCAGATTTGCGCACTGGCACGGCGAGATAGCAGCACAGGTACGTCCGGATACGCCGCGGCCAGATCACGCCAGCAATTGGAGAACGGAGTGTCAACTCCAGCGGCGTACCCGGCCAAGAAGGCTGGCCAGTCCGGCGGATTTCCCTCGATCGCTGCCACCCAGGTGGGGACGTGCTCTGGGTGAGCGAAGGCTTCGCTCATGTGGTAGACGGGCGCGTCCAGCAGGTACCGCAGAGCCTCGCGCAACGACGTCGTACCGGTGCGCGGTAGCCCGGCGCCGATCAGCCGCAGGCTCACCTCAGCAGGCTAATCCCTTGGACTGAGACCTGCCTGCCCGATTCTGCGGGACGAAGACGGGCAACGGCCAGGAGCCAGAGGCCAGGAGGGCCAGGAGGACGGCTACCGGACGGCCGGGGCCTCAGCATCCTCGGCTGCCTTCCGGCGCATGGCGGCCAGGGTCGAGGCGACCGCCTGCAGGTAGTCCCTCTTCATGCCCTCGGCGTAGTCGGATTCCTGCTGCGACCCCGGCTCCACGTCGCTGACCACCAGAGCGAAGCTGAAGCGCAGCCGCAGATCCTGGTCCGAGCCCTCGATCTCGTTCGCGATCGTGCCGAGCACCGGCCCGGCGATCCGAGTGAAGATCACCCGGGTCGGCTCCTGGAGGTGTATGCGCTCCGTGTGCGGCTGGCCGCGCAGAACGATGTCGCGGTCGAACGTCGTCTCGTCGTACCGGTTGGTCACCGTGCAGTCGGTCATTGAGGGCACGAACGGCAGCGCGTTGTTCGCCTTCAGTACCAGGCCGTCCCAGACCTGCTCCCGGGTCAGCGGCTGCTGACCCTCCTCATTCACCGGAAGTGCGTGCGACACGAAGATCATCGGAGCTCTCCCTCAGATTGCGGCGGGCTCGGTCAGCGTCGTCGACTCCGGGTTGGAGAGGCTCTTGACGGCCTCTGGGACCTGGTCGAACGGTGCGAAGACCGGCGCGACGTCGATGACGATCTGCCAGTCGGCAACCAGGTCGCCGCGCCACCGCAGCACGTCGATATTCGGCGTGTACACGGTATGCCCGTCCTGGCGCCGGTACTCCACGTCGATGTTGACCACGGTCACGTCGTCGGCGACCTCCCACATGTCCTTGACGTGGTGGGTCAGTCCGCTGATCGTCGAGAAGAAGCCGGCCACAGCCTCCCGCACCGCGTCGCGGCCCACAGCCGCGTCCGCGTTGCCAAACCTGAAGACCACATCCTCGGTGAGGTGCTGAACGAAGTCCTCGGGCACGAACCGGTCGATCGAGGCAAAGATCTCTGCCGGATTCCTGGCCATCGCTGCTCCTTCGAAGCGTCTCCGCCGCCGCCAGACGGGCTGCGGCCGATGGCGGGAGTTTAAGCATCTGCTCCGCCGGCCGACTACGGCGTTCTGTCAAGCAGAATGCTGCCCGGCTCAGGCCGGTTCGCCGCTGGTGGGACTCAGTAAATGCGTTGCCAGCTCCGGAACGCTGTGACTACCGTTCCAGCGTTTCCTTCTGCCGAGTGAGAGGCACCGTGATGCGAGCAGTCCTCGGATCCATCAGGCCCATTCCCGTCCTGACACCCGAGGTCATGCATGCATCGCCCGCCCCTCAACCTGGGCATCCTGGCCCACATCGACGCCGGTAAGACCAGCCTTACCGAGCGGCTGCTGTTCGATCACGGAGCCATCGGACGGCTAGGCAGCGTCGATGCTGGCAGCACCACCACCGACCACGGAGTGATCGAACGGCAGCGCGGCATCACGATCCGCTCGGCCGTCGCGTCCTTCGTCGCCGGCGATCTGCAGATCAACATCGTTGATACTCCAGGTCACCCGGACTTCATCGCCGAGGTGGAGCGAGCGCTCTCGGTCCTGGACGCCGCGATCCTCGTCGTCTCGGCGGTCGAGGGCGTGCAGGCACAGACCCGCGTGCTGTTCCGCTCGCTGCGCGACCTGGGCGTGCCCATCGCGCTGTTCATCAACAAGATCGACCGCTCCGGGGCAGACGAAGAGCGCGTCGTGGCCCAGATCCGGCGCAGGCTGACCCCGCGGATCGCGCGGCTGACCGCCGCGTCGATGCTGGGAAGTTCTGCCGCACAGGTCGTCTGGCGAGAATTGAACGCCCCCGGCGTCGCTCGCGAACTCGTCGAGACTCTCGCCGACCGAGATGATGAGCTCCTGGCTCGAGTGGTCGACGATGTCGGGATTCCCGCCCGCGAGGTCCGGGCGAACCTGGTCCGGCAGGCCTGTGCGGGTCAGATTCATCCGGTCTTCAGTGGTTCTGCGATCTCTGGCGCAGGCGTCGCTGAGCTGGTCGCCGGAATCCGTTGCCTGTTCGGCCCGCTCGTGGCCGAATCACCTTCCACAACCACCGAGGATGAGCTGAGTGGCGTCGTCTTCGCCATCGAGCGGGGGGCCAACGGTGAGAAGGTCGCCTGGCTGAGGCTTTTCGCGGGCGAGGTCCGCGAACGGGAGAGTCTCACCTTCCGGCGTCCGCAGCGCGGCGGTCCGGACCTCGACGTCCGCGGACGCGTCACCCGGCTGGACGTCGCCGGGCACCCGGCCGCGCGCCGGCTTCTGGCCGGAGACATCGGCCGCCTGAGCGGCCTTTCCCAGGTCCGCATCGGTGACCGCCTGGGTGCCGGCCATATCTCTGGCCCGGCCGTTCTGGCCCAGCCGCGCCTGGAGTCCGTGGTCTGGTCCAAGGACGCGGCCCGGCAGGGTGATCTGCACGCGGCGCTCTCCTTGCTCGCGGACGAGGATCCGCTCATCGGCACCCGAGTGACCGGTGACGGTGCCACCGCCGTCCTGCTGCACGGACCGGTGCAGCGCGAGGTCCTCCAAGAACGCCTGGCGCGAGACTTCGCCCTGGACGCCAAATTCGACCCGATCCAGCCCGTGCTCCGGCAGCGTCCGCTGCGGGCCGGCCAGGCCTTGTACGAGTTCGACCACCAGCCTGCTACCGCGCGGATCCTGTGGGCCACGATCGGTCTGCGGGTCGAGCCGGGGCCGCTGGACAGCGGCATCACCTACGTCCGGGACGTCGAATGGGGAGCCGTTCCGCGGGCGTTCCACCTGGCGACGGAAGAGGCAGTGCTGCAGGCACTCCGGCATGGACGATCCGGCTGGGAAGTGACCGACTGTGTGATCACCATCGTCCGGTTCGGGTACCTGCAGCCGATGAGTGTCGCGGCGGATTTCCGGCAGGTGGCCCGGCTCGTCCTGTACGAGGCGCTCGACCGGGCGGGCACACGGCTGTTCGAGCCGTGTCAGCGAATCGAGGTGCAGGCACCGGCCGACGCGGTTGGCGGTGTGCTGGCGAAGCTCAGTGCGCTGGAGGCAGAAGTGGCGGAGGTGGCCGAAACTCCGGGGCCGGAACCGTTCTGGACGGTCCACGCGGTGGTCCCGGTCCGGACGATGCAGGAGCTGACCCTCGCCGTGCCCGGCCTCAGCCGCGGCGAGGGTGTCGTCTTCACCCGCCCCGGTCCGGACCGCCCGGTCAGAAGTTCGTGATGCCGGCCGTCTGACCGCTTGGTGCGGTGTCATCACAACGACAGTACGTCGTTCAGCGAAGTCCAGGCAGGCGCACGACAGAACCCCACAAAGTTGGGATGGTGGCCGGCTCGGCCGGCCAGCAGAGTCGTACTCAGCCGCAACGCAGTGGCCAAAACCTCAAGAAAGGCGCACCGCAAATGCCTATCGATCACCCAACCGATATCCACACCACGTTCATGAACGCCGTCAACGCAAAGGACGTCGATGGCTTGCTCGCCATGTACGACACAAGCGGCATCGCCGTCCATCTCGACGGCAGCGAATGCACTGGTTCGGATGCGATGCGCGGCATGTTCTCCGAGCTAACCGGTTTCATCCGCACGATCCACGGCACCACCCGGAAAGTCCTTGTCGGCGGCGACATCGCACTCAGCTCAGCTGCATGGACCGCCGAGATAACCCTGCCGGACGGCACAATCACGACGCAGCAGGGCACCACCGCAGAGGTATCTCGCAGGCAGCCGGACGGAACATGGCGGGTCGTGATCGACGACCCGACATTCGTGTGAGGACGCTCGGGGCGTTCCTGTGGACGCAGGCCAACTTCAGGCTGAGCACGAACTGGTTCCCGGTCCAGGAGCCGGCCATGCGCAACGTGGGCACTCCGCCCCGGAGGGGCAGAACTAGCCGGGCCGCGCTACGCCAGCTCAAGTTGCCTGCTGTGCAGCTAGGTTCAGGAATCGAGCATGGCCTTGGTGAGGATTTGCTCGCCGATGCCCCAGCCGCCGTCCGGCACCTCGTCGACGAGGACCATGACGTTTCTTGCGTGCCTGTTCGCCGTAGAATTTGACGAACAGATCGGTCACGGCATCGACGGCGCGCTTCTTCTGCGTCTCGTCAAGCGTTCGAGCGGGCACTTTCAGGTTTGCGAATGGCATTGCCGTGCCCTTCAGGTAATTCTGCTGCGGGTCCAAGATAGGCGCGGGCGTCGTAGCCAAATGGTCAGGCTTTGCAAAGTGCGGTACCTGCCTCGCCCTCAGGACGTTCGGCCTCCTGCCAGCCGGGGCAGATGGAGCATGCTGTGCAATTGCCATCCCAGTATTCGCTCATTACGGCGCCGCCCAGTGTGAACGAGTATCTGGGTTGCGACTGGGAGCCGGTCTTTCGCCAAAAACGAGCGAACAGGCGGAGATCGCGCTCACCGGAGGGCGGGCTGCATGCC
>CALMAR010000215.1:0-20059 GCA_937859855.1 uncultured Kineosporia sp. | reverse complement strand
GTCGTCTACGACGCGACGAGGATGGCGGTGGGGATGGGCCGGCCTCTCGGCGACGGTGGCTGGTATTTCCACGTCGTCGACATGGCTGTCCCGCCCCGGCATCAGCGCCTGAAGGGGCGTACGTGAGCTTGATCGCGGATTCTCCTGGCAGGCATCTGTACCGACGACACGGGTTCATTGAAACCGCGCCTGACTCCGTCGGAATGGCACTGGTGACCTCCGGCTCGCGCGCCGAAGGCCCGAACTCATCGCCGCGGCGAGTCACTGACTAGCCAATGGCCTGAAAGCGACCCGGCCAAGCTTGCTCAGCGCGAAGGCCAGGCCCACTCGGTCAGTTCGGCCAGACGGGGTCGCTGCGGCTCGGCTGCAGGTGTCTGGGAAAAACGGGGAGCCGGGTTCGGCTGGTCCACCCCGTCGATGGAGGTGAACGCTTGCCTGCTGACCAGATGGGAATGGGTGAGAGCTTCTTCGTAGGTCAGCACCGGTGTGACACATGCATCGGTCCCCGCGAAGACCTCGGCCCAGTGCTGCATGGTCTTGGACCTGAACACTGCTCCGATCGTCTCCCGCAGCTCACGACGCCGGCCCACCTCGTCCTGGCCTGGCAGCTCGTCCTCGGCCAGGCCCAGCAGATCGAGCATCCGGGAGAAGAAGGCCGGTTCGATGCAACCGACGGCCACGTAGCGGCCGTCGGCGCACTCGTAGGTGTCGTAGTACGGACGACTCCCGTCGAGCAGGTTGACCCCTCGCCCACTGGACCAGGCGCCCATCGCTCGCATCGACCACGCGACCTGGGCCAGGACGCTGATTCCGTCGCACATGGCGGCGTCGACGACCTGACCGCGCCCTGAGTGCTCGCGTTCCCACAGCGCCGCAAGCAGGCCGGCGACCAGAAACATCGAGCCGCCGCCGAAGTCACCGACTAGGTTCAGTGGCGGAACCGGTCGCTGCCCGGGCGGCCCAATGTTGTCCAGCACCCCCGTGAGCGCAACATAGTTGATGTCGTGCCCGGCGTCTCCTGCGAGCGGACCGTCCTGGCCCCAGCCGGTCATCCGCCCGTAGACCAGCTTCGGATTTCTGCGCAGGCACGGGGCTGGGCCCAGGCCGAGTCGTTCAACCACACCGGGCCGGAAACCTTCGACGAGTACGTCGGCTTCATCAATCAGGTTCAACACCCGGGCGACATCGCCAGAATCCTTGAGGTCCGCCTCGACGACGACGCGGTTCCGCAGCATGAAGTCAGTCGGGCCGGGGCCAGCTCGGCGACGTTCGACCCGGACGACGTCCGCGCCGAGGTCGCCCAGCAGCATGCAGGCATGCGGGCCCGGCCCCAGACTCGCGAGCTCGACAACACGAAGGCCCCTCAGCGGCCCACCGTTCGTCATGACTCGACTGAGTCTGACCGGGGGCCACGCAGGCTCGTCTTGTCGAGCTTTGTGTTCGACATCGGCCACATGCTGGGCGCGACGAAGTGGACCGCCCTGAGGATCTTGTACTGCCCGATCCGGCCCGCACAGAAAGGAAGGATGTCGGCCTCCGCGAGAGAAGTACTGATTCGGAGCTCGGCAATCGCTTCAGCAGCTTCACCGAACGATCGTCATCAGAAACCCCGATGACTGCGGCCTCGACGACC
Source organism: uncultured Kineosporia sp. (assembly GCA_937859855.1). The sequence goes on along the minus strand of CALMAR010000215.1, from coordinate 18,426 downwards.
CCGGGTGACCACACCGGAGCGCCTCGATGGCAGAAGACCCACGCCTGTCCCTGCGTGGGTCTTCTGCTCCGTCGGGTCAGGCGTTGGCGGCCCGGAAGGCCTCGACGATCTCGCCCTTGATCCGGCCCCGGCTGGAGACTTCGTAACCATTGCTCTGTGCCCATGCGCGCACCGCGACGTTGTCGACTTCTTCGTTCTTTCGTCCACGACGCATGGGCGTCACCTTGGAGCGGCCGACCCTGGTGGCGTGGTCCTGGTAGGGCGCGACGGCGTCATAGAACTTCTTGGTGTTCTTCGGGTCGAGGTCGATGGTGTACTCAGTGCCGTTGACGGCAAAGCTGATCGTCTCACCCTCGCCAGCGGCGATTTCTTTGCCGGTGATGTCATCGACGAGGATGGTCTGAACTTTCGAAGCCACGTTGTACTCCAGCTGTTGAGAGGCGGATTCTTCGCCATGCTGCATCTGTATCGGCCACAGCGCAAATTAGTGAATCGATTCGCCGCCGATAATCGGCACTGCAACGGCCGCAGGGTTTCTTGGTGGGCTCGTGGCCTTCCGGTGTTTCTATCGGGCAGGCAGAACCTGCTCGGTGATCCCGCCCGTAAACTCAGCGGGTTAATGGTCAGCTGGCTCCTTCCCCGTGTGGCTCCAGCGCAACGGCACCGTCTCGGTCAGGTGCTGTACGGTCAGGCTCCCGCGGTTGAGGGCCTTTTTCCTCCGGAGGTCCGGTGAGGTTGGGCCGCCAGCTGCTGCAACGAGCCGCTTCGCCGGTCATCACCGCGATCGAGCAGGTGCGGGGCTGCAGGCGCAGGCGCTGCTCACGCCGTACGTCGGGCTGTGGTCGCGGCTCGAGTCCTTCTCCCCGGAGCAGCTGTCCGGTGCCCTGACCGAGCACGAGGTACCGCAGCCGGATCAATCCCAGCGGCCGGCCTGTACCACTACCGCCGGGCCTGGGCGCGCGCACCGGCACTTTCCTGGTCGACGGCCTGATCCGGGGCACCTGGCGCCTGGTTGGAGAGGTCGTCGGCGTTTTAGCCGGACCGCGATTGTCTCGCCCTGAAAAGGGTGACGTGGCAAGGGAAGCCGATTCTCGGGCCGCTTTTCTCGGCTGCTGACATCCCGGCAGAGTCGCGCTTCACGCAGCTCACTGGGCGGCCCAGCCCTCGAGCATGGCGATGGCTCCTTCGATCGCTGCTTCGAAAGCGGCGTGATCTTGCTCGGCTCGGGCCAGCACGTATCCACCCTGCACGACCGCGACCACCGTCGAGGCGACCGCAGTTGGGTCGGTGGCAGGGGGAAACTCGCCCGATTCGACCCCGAGCGACACGACCCGGGCGATCGACTCGACCGCCCACGTCAAGGTGCCGGCAACGGGCTTCAGCAACGACGGACTCTCGACGACATCCGCGTCATAGGTCATCCGCCCCATCCGGCACCCACCCAAGCTGTCGCGCTGACCCCGCAGGTAGCCCGCGAGCCGCTGCAGAGCGGTTCCCGGCGCTGACAGCAGGGTTTCGGTATCGCTGCGCATCTTCTCCGCGCTGCGCTCAAGGGCCACGACCGCGAGATCCTGCTTGCCATCGAAGTGGTGATACATGCTGCCCTGGCCCGCACAGGCTCTGGCCTGAATGTCTTTCGGACTCGTTGCAGCGTATCCACGCTCCCACAGCAGCCCCTGAGTAGCTTCCACCAGCCGGGTACGGGTATCCACGAGCGAATTGTACATACTTGTAGGTACACTGTCCGGCTCGCGTGTCCGTCGTCGCACAAGGATCGGAAGGCGCCTCTGCAAGACGGTGTAGAGATTCTGTCAAGACCTGCGCGGGCGGCGTGAAGAGTTCGTGAACGCAGGCATTGTGGGCCCGACTGAGCGCGCACAATCCTGCAGGGCGCACAGTGCGCAGGATCGGAGAGTGCCGGGTTGCCTGGGCGTGCTGCTGTGACTGCCGGAGCTCTGGGAGTGGTCTTCGGCGACATCGGGACCAGCCCGATCTACACCATTCAGACGGTTTTCAATCCGGATGATCCACGACCCGTGCCGGTCACCGGGGACAGTGTGTTCGGTGTCATTTCTCTGATCTTCTGGTCCGTGACCATCATTGTGACGCTCAAGTACGTCGCCCTGGTGATGCGGGCCGACAACGACGGCGAGGGCGGCATCATGGCCCTGATCACCTTGATCCAGAAGCTGGGAAGACTGAGCAGCCGGCGCACCCAGGGGGTACTAGCTGCACTTGGAATCTTCGGCGCATCCTTGTTCTTCGGCGACAGCATGATCACGCCGGCGATCTCGGTGCTATCCGCTGTCGAGGGCCTCAAGGTGGTCGAGCCCTCCTTGGATCACTGGATTGTCCCCATCACGGCGGCCATCATCGTCCTGCTGTTCGTCTCCCAGCGGCTCGGCTCCAGCAAAGTGGGCCAGTTGTTCGGGCCCATCATGATCGTGTGGTTCACAGCGATCGGTGCCTGCGGCGCCTGGGGCATCGCGCAGCACCCCACCATCTTGAAGGCGCTGCTGCCGGGTTTCGCCGTAAGTTTTCTCGTCCACCACTTCGGCATCGCCTTCTTCTCCTTGGCTGCCGTCGTGCTGGCCATCACCGGCGCTGAAGCCCTCTACGCTGACATGGGCCACTTCGGGCCGCCCGCGATCACCCGGGCCTGGCTCGGATTGGTGTTTCCGGCCTGCATCCTGAGCTATATGGGCCAAGGGGCGCTGATCCTCAGAAACCCGGCCCGCAACATCGGCAGCCCTTTCTTTGTCCTGGTGCCCAGCTGGGGCATCTGGGGCATGGTGGTGCTGGCCACGGCCGCGACAGTGATCGCCTCCCAGGCCGTGATCACCGGGGCGTTCTCGTTGTCCCACCAAGCAATCCAGCTCGGATATCTGCCCCGGCTGAAGATCGAGCACACCTCAGAACAGACGATCGGGCAGATCTACGTGCCCTTGATCAACTGGATCCTGATGATCGCTGTGCTGGTTCTGGTGTTCGCGTTCCGCAGTTCGGGCGCGCTGGCCTTCGCGTTCGGAATGGCCGTGACCGGCACCATCACCATCACCACCATCCTGTTCTTCTACCTGGTCCGATACCAGTGGAAAAAGCCTTGGTGGGTAGTCGTTCTGGGCGCTGGCGCGTTTCTGATCGTCGATCTGCTGTTCTTCGCAGCCAATCTGACCAAGCTGATCCACGGCGCCTGGTTGCCGCTGCTGATCGGTCTCGCGGTGTTCACCATTCTGACCACCTGGCGGCGCGGCCGGGTCCTGATCAGCAGCCGGCGTGAACAGGCAGAGGGTCCGCTGCAGGCCTTCGTGGAAGAGCTTCACAACCATGGGGCCAAACTGGTGCGGGTTCCGGGCACCGCCGTCTTCCTGAACCGTTCCCAGGCCACGGCGCCCCTGGCGCTTCGGGCCAACGTGGAGCACAACCACGTGCTGCACCAGCTCAACGTGATCCTGTCGATCGAGACCCAGCCGTTTCCCTATGTGCCTACTTCCGAACGGATCGTTGCGGACCATCTGGGCCATCTCAAGGACGGAATCTCCCATCTCACCGCCCGCTACGGCTATCTGGAGAATCCGGATGTCCCTGCCGTTCTGGCCCAGGCGGGTGCTGATGGCCTGGAGGGCGCAGTGGACGCGGGTGACGCCTCGTACTTCCTGTCCACGATCGAACCGGTGCTAGGCACGGGCCCAGGCCTGGCTCGCTGGCGTAAACGGCTGTTCCTGGCCACGTCGAAACTCACCACGGACGCTGGCGTCTCCTTCGGTCTGCCTCGCGATCAAACCGTGCTCATGGGGTCACGCTTCGAACTCTGAACGACAGCAGCAACGCCGGTAACGACGTTCGATCGGACACCGCAGGAGCGACCCCGGAAGCAGGGCGAGGGGATTGAACCCGGGATTGACGACTGGATGCCGGTCAGATGGCGTTACGGCCGCCCAGCGCGGAGAGTGGCCTGCATGAGCGAATCCACGGTTAGTCCAGAACCCGAAACGCCGATCGATGAGGACAGTGATCCGGCGAACATGAACCCACGGGACACTCTGGAGGATGAACCGGCCGAACCGGGGGACGACCCCGATGGCGATCCAGACAACATGAATCCACGGTCCACGCTCGACCAGTGAAGGTCGGCGAAAGCCGCAGACACAAGGGTTTCCGGCAGAAGCCGGGCATCAGGACCAGGCTCAGGCCGGGCGGATGAGAGGGTCCAGGCGCGTCATGGTTGAGCCAGCTGCCTGCTTCTAGGGCTCGGTGAACTTGTCTTGGCGCGGGCCCCGGTTTGCGGAGGCATGGCGCTGGCGCGGGCGGTGTTCTCGACCAGCACATCCGTGGTGCGGCGCAGGAAGTCGGCGATCGTGGCCAGCTGTTCGGGGGTGTACGAGTCGGTGAGTGCCTGCATGTCGGCACCGAGAGGGCCGAAAACCCTGGCCCGTATCTCGTCGGCGGCGACATTGGGCAATAGCGAGACCAGGACCCGCCGCCGGTCCCGGGGATCCGTCTCGCGGCTGACGAAGCCGCCATCACGTAGCCGGTCGATCAGGCCGGTGACGGCGCCAGTGGTCAACCCGGTGTGCGCCGAGATCGCACCAGCGGTCATCGGTCCCCGCCGGTCCAGGACATCCAGGCACTTGCGTTCGACGGCGGTCAGACCCAGGAGGCGGCCGACACTTTCGTGAAACATCACTACGGCGGTGATGAACTCGCGCCCCAGCAGGATCCCGGCCTCGCGCGTCTGGGGCTGTTCCGTACTCATGCCATCATGCTAACTTCGCTGCTAAGTTTCTTAGCGACTAAGAGATATTGCCCCGGAGAAAGGAGCGCTAAATCGGATGACGGCCGAACCGGCTCGCAGCAGCGCTGCGGTCAAGGCCCGCATCCTTACCGTCAGCGTCATCGACATCGTTGCCGACCTGCTCCTGCCGACGCTGGTCTACCTGGCGCTGGCGCCGACCGGACGATCGGCAGCTGTGCGCCTGACGGTAGGTGGATTCGCGGTCGCGGCGAAGTCGGTGACCGGGGAGATCCGGGACGGCGACGTCACCGATCGGCGACGCAATCTGCTGACCGGCATCGCGCTCGCCCTTGTGGCGGCCGGCGTCACGCTGGCGACGTCCTTTGCGGGCGGCGCCGATGCCTGGGCGATCATCGCGGGCAGCGTCATCCTCGCTCTCGGCGCCTTCCCGCAACTGCTGCGCAGCAGGACGATCGACGGGTTCGCGCTGCTCGTGCTGGTGGAGGTCGCGATGAGCGTCGTGCTGGTAACAGTAAGCAACGATCCACGCTTCATCCTGGTGCGCCCCGCGTTCTACACGGCCGTGGCCGGGATCTACGCGATCATCACCTGCTGGACGGAACGGCCCTTCATGATGACCGTCAGCCGCCCAATGGCGGCCGGTGGCGATCCGCAGCGTGCCGCAGCGTTCGACCGCGCGTGGACCACATCAGCGGTGTTCCGGCGGACCGAGCAGATCATGCCATTCGGTCTCGGCGCGGTACTGCTGGGTGAAGCCGCGTTCCGGGTCTTCCTCGTCTACAGTCAGCCGCCGTCCGCCGTCCTGCATGCCTCGCTGGTCTCCCAGCTTCCGGGCCTCGTGCTCTTCGCCGGTTACCTCGTTCTGATCCGGATCTTCGCTGTCCCTGTCGCCTCCCGGGAGGTCGATCACGAGATGACCTCCACCACAACGACTTCTACCGCCGAGGAGGCCCTGTGACCGGCGCCCAGCAGGGGTTGTTGCTCGCCGCTGTCCTGATCATCGGATTTGCGCTGAGCCAGTACATCCAGCACCGCCGGAAGAAGTGACGATTTCCTCGCGCCACCTCCTCCAGGCTCCGATGGTCACCAGCGGTCGTGCACGTACTGACGGATCTGACCGTCATAGATCTCGGTGAAGCGATCGAGCACCGGTGCAGGCAATGCGTCCAGTGTCGCTGCCGAGGCGTTGGAGCTGACCTGGGCGGTGGTTCGCGCTCCGGGTATCACCACGCTGACGCCCGGCTGATCGATGATCCAGCGCAGGGCCGCCTGAGCGGTGCTCATCCCGGGCGGCGTCGCTGCCGCCACCTCGCGGGCAGCGGCAACCCCGGCCTCGAACGGCACACCGGCGAACGTTTCACCGACATCGAAGGCTTCTCCATGCCGGTTGAAGGAGCGATGATCGTCGTGGGCGAATTGGGTGTGCTCGTCGTACTTTCCCGACAGCAGGCCGCTGGCCAGCGGAACCCTGGCGATGATGCCGGTACCGGCCTGGGCGGCGGCGGTGAGTACGTCGTCCAGTGGCTTACGCCGGAACACGTTCAGGATGATCTGGACGGTTGCCACGCCCGGGCGCCCGATGGCGCGCAGCGCTTCGTCCACGGTTTCGACGGAGACGCCGTATGAGCGAATGCGCTGCTCCTCGATCAGTCCGTCGAGGGCGTCGAACACCTGGTCATCGGCATACACCGCTGAGGGCGGGCAATGCAGCTGCACCAGGTCCAGCACGTCCACCCCCAGGTTCTTCCGGCTGCGATCGGTCCATCCCCGGAACCCGTCCGCCGTGTAGGCCTCAGCCAGGTGAGGATCGGCGCGGCGGCCCATCTTGGTGGCTACCGTCAATCCCGTACTGCCGTGCTCCTTCAGTAGGCGCCCGACCAGGCGTTCACTGCGCCCGTCGCCGTAGACGTCGGCGGTGTCGAAGAAGGTGACGCCCGCATCCACCGCGGCCCGCAGAATGTCCATACCGGTCTCGTCGGCGACCGAACCCCAGTCACCGCCCAGTTGCCAGCAGCCCAGTCCGACAACTCCAACCTGCCGCCCGGTCCGCCCGAGGATCCGGTTCTCCATGGGCACGCCTCCTATCGCCGGTGGCAGCTTACGGGCCGGCCCGCGGTCAGCCGGCTGGGCGGTGCGATTAACGGTGTTCCAGCCTGATGCAGGTCGAGCGGTCCCTCGGCGGGTGGGTTCTCGGCGCAGCAGCAGGCAGCCGCCCGCGCACGCCCAGACCGGGATCGTGGGTTCTCCGGATCAGATGAGCGCTTCTGGTTTTCGCGGCTCCAGGGGGCCATGGGAACGTAGGGCAGATGGAACGAGTGATCGGCCATCCGGTCCCGCCGCAAGGGCGCGCTGCTGAATGATGGGTGTAGCCGCAGTGTCGCCTTTCAGGACACGCGGGCCGCGATCGCGGCGTACTTCCGATCGGGCCGTTCGGCCAACCGATGGCCCAGGCGCTGCACCTCGGTGAAACCGGCTTTCTCAAGGTGTTCGGCGAAGACACTGACCGGCCAGCGGTAGGCCGCGATGACCTTGTGATCGAACTCGGACACTGCGTCGTCGCTGTCGAAAAAACCGGCGATCAGCCGGCCGGCGGGGGCCAGGAGCCGGCGAAATCCGGCCAGTACCTGGTCGAGTTCCGCTGGCGGCAGGTGGATCGTTGAATACCAGGAAAGGATTCCCGCTAGAGAATGCTCCGGGACATCCAACTCCGTCATGGAACCGAGCCGGAAGTTGGGGCCGGAATGGATCGCGCGCGCGTGATCGATGAACTCCGGTACCAAGTCGATGCCAGTCACTTCGACGCCCAAGGAGTGCAGGTAGTCAGTCCAGTGACCGGGCCCGCAGCCGAGATCAAGCACCGGGCCGGCCAGGCCGGTGAGATGCCGCCGGATGAACGCCGCTTCGTCCTCACGAGCTTGCTCTGGGCCGTCGAAGAGGCTGATGTACTGCTCCGAGATGGCCGAGTAAGCGTCACGCACCGGCCGGAAATCCACCGCAGCACTCTAGGAGCTTCCTGAAGCCGGCGCGGCAAACCGCCACCGATGTGACGTGCCCCGGATACCTGTCCAGATCAGCCTGCTGGCTGGAGGGGTCCGCCACCTGCTATCCGCCCACCATCGTGCGCTCCACCGGCCATGTCGTACTCCTGACGATCAGATTAGGCGGATGACCAGAGCGGAGCCGGTTCCAGGGTTCGGTTCAATGTGTCACCGAGGCGTTGCCCGGCCCGTTGCCGGGCCCGGGTAGGAATTTCGGCCGGGGCTTCTTTCGGACCTGCTGCTCGAAGGATGTCTGAGATTCAGTCGTCCTCGAGATTGCCGCTCACGTCGTCCGGTGCGCGCATTCGCCATGCATCGGTGATGAGTTCATTCAGCCGTTCACGGCTCACACGGGCCAGGCGCAGCATGACCAGGGGCGCCTCGCGATATCCCGGCGCAGTGAAGAAGAGATCGGGCTCGCCGAGCAGGAGGGCTTGCTTCTCGTCCTCGTCGCCGACGAAGAGCACCGCGATATCCGTGCGGATCACCCGAGGTCCGCTTGGTTGACGCTCGGGATAGGACCAGACGAAACCCTGGCCCCCGACCCGGAAGTCAAACCCATCGCTTGGAATCTCAACCACGTGGGGGAGTGATCTCGCCAGTCGGCACACGTCTTCGGCGTCAGCCATCGGGAGCGCCCTTCCAATCGATCAGCCGCCTTGCGGAAGGCTACCTCGCTGTCGGCTCACCATCCGATCTTGTCGCAGATGGAGTGTGCTGCGGCGACCGGAACCGCCGCCTCGCGTGACTGCTACGGAAGATCCGTGGGCACACAGATACGGCCAGCAGCATTGGTGGGAAGCATCATTCGAGCGACTGGGCCGGGCTGGGTGGAAGCCAGTGCAGTGAGTTGCCGTGAGGGTCGCAGCGGCCCACGGGATTGCCGTCCAGGGTAAGCAGGAACAGGTCCGGTCCGCCGTGGCTGACGGGCTTGGTGGTGAGCCCGGGCAGCACGCCGTCGCCTTCGTTGGAGACCCAATGGCCGGGTAGGCGGCGGACGGCGCGGATGAAGGTGGGGCGTTCGGCCGGCGGGACGTAGGTCAGCACGGCGCTATGGAAGATCACGAGAGTCGCGTCCGGCGGCGCCTGGGCAGCCAGCGCGGACAGGTCGGTGAGGAGGTCTCCGCGGGCCAGCAACGGCGGGTCGCCCCGGGCTATGGTCACCGCCGCATGTAGTCGTTGCTGGCGTTCGTGGTGTTCGGGCCAGATCAGGGCCTGCAGCCAGCGAATGTCCTCATCGTTGAACACGTCGAGAGGATTCAGGTCAAGCCCGGCGCGCCAGACCACGTGGGGCACATGATCCGGGATGGGAACGGGACCGCTGAGACGGCACGGCAGCTGCACGAGACTCGCCGGGTCCCCGACGGACCTGACGATTTGATCCTCGCCGCGATAACGGTATGCGTAGGCATCCGGATACAGGCACAGCCCAGCGGAGGCGCCCACCTCCAGGAGAGCCAGCGGCTGGGGCAGTGAGGCCAGGACCGGGAGAAGGACGGCGCAGCGGCCTGGCTCGTTGGTTTGCGTCGACCGCTTCAGCATGGTGCCGGCCACCAGATCCCAGTGCGCCAGAACCCACTCCTGGAACAGAACCGGATCGCTGACTGGGCCGCCGGTGAAGCGGACCGCAGCGAACAGCAGATTCGGTTGCCGCTTGGACTCTGGCAGGCCGCCCAATCTCTGCAGAACCTCTTGGTTGCCGGCCACGGCCAAGGCCAAGGCCTCATAGGCGGCCGATCGGCCACGGGCCTCCCATGAGGCGAACTGGCGATACCGCTGCGCTGTCGACATGGGCAGCCTCACAGCCGCAGCGGCCAGTCCAAGCGTCCTGGGCGGCTCAGCTGCCGTAGATCCTGGATGGCTCCACGAGCGCCACGGTCCGGCGCTGCTCGGCCATCACTCGGTCATATTCGTCCCAGTTATCGTGCTCGCCACCGGCTGCGGTGAACACTTCGCGCAGCAGCAGCCGTAAGCCCTCGGCGTCCAGCCACTCTCGGGGGTCGTCTGGTCCGGCCAGGGTGGCGGTTCCTTCCACGGTCATGTATCGCCAGCCGTCCTTGAACGTGACGGACACCTGGGGCCGGGCTCGCATGTTCGCCAGCTTCACCCTGCCCAGTGCAACGAAGGCCAGCACCCCGGCACCTGTTCGCGGGTGCGCCATGGCGGCGACGTTTACCAGCGTCGACTGGATTCCGCCGTTGGCGCGAGTGGTGGAGACCACGGCCAGGCCGTTCTCGCCACGGGCCAGCGCGACGGCGTCATCGATCGTAGCCATCCTGGCAGCGTAGACCCGGTGGATCCCGTGGAGATGAGCTGCATCAACCCCCGCGGCTGTCCGCTGAGGCCGCCGACTTCGGGCGGTTCAGGTCAGTTCGAGGCTGAGACGTTCGGCGAGGGCGGCGGCGGTGGTGCCGAAGGTTTCGAGTATTCGCACCTGGCCGTGGCTGAGGGCGAAGACGGCGTAGTCGCTGTAGATGCGGGTGACGCAGGCCAGGCCGGTGAGCGGGTAGGTGCAGGCTGGTACCAGCTTGGGGGTGCCGGTCTTGTCGAAGAGGGTCATGATCACGAAGACGTCGCGGGCGCCGATCGCGAGGTCCATGGCGCCGCCGACGGCGGGGATGGCGCCGGGGGCGCCGGTGTGCCAGTTCGCGAGGTCGCCGCTGACGGAGACCTGGAAGGCGCCCAGGACGCAGACGTCGAGGTGGCCGCCACGCATCATCGCGAAGCTGTCCGCGTGGTGAAAGTAGCTGGCGCCGGGAGTTTCGGTGATCGGGATCTTGCCGGCGTTGATGAGGTCGAGGTCGATCTCGTCGCCGTGGGCGGCCCGGCCGGCGCCGAGCATGCCGTTCTCGGTGTGCAGGGTGACGCCGGCAAGATCCTCGAGGGGGCCGGCGACGGCGGTGGGCTGGCCGATGCCAAGGTTGACGTAGGCGCCGGGCGGGATGTCGCGGGCGACCCGGGCTGGGATCTCTTCACGATCCAGCGGCCCGCGATCAGTGTGTTCGATCACGTGCTCGAAGGGGTGGTCGAAGGTGTGGTGGAAGGTGTTCATGCGGGCGCCTCACCCAGGTTGCGGATGGCGACGATCCGGTGGACGTAGATGCCGGGGGTGACCACGTTCTCCGGGTCGATGCCACCGGCCGGGACCACCTCGTCGACCTGCACCGCTGTGGTGGGGCTCGCCGCCGCCATCACTGGGCCGAAGTTGCGGGCGGTCTTGCGGTAGACGAGGTTGCCGGCGGTGTCGGCGCGGTAGGCCTTGATCAAGGCGGCGTCGCCGCGGATCGGGTACTCCAGGACGTAGTCACGGCCATCGATCGTGCGGGTCTCTTTTCCCTCGGCCAGCGGGGTGCCGGCCCCGGTCGGGCAGAAGAAGGCGCCGATGCCAGCGCCGGCCGCGCGCAGCCGTTCGGCGAGGTTGCCCTGCGGGACGAGCTCGAGCTCGATCCGCCCGGAGCGGTAGAGCTGGTCGAAGACCCACGAGTCGGCCTGGCGCGGGAACGAACAGATGATCTTGCGGACCTGGCCCGTGCCGAGCAGAGCGGCGAGGCCAGTCTCGCCGTTGCCGGCGTTGTTGCTGACGACGGTGAGGTCGCGCACGCCGGTGCGGCGCAGGGCGTCGATGAGCTCTACCGGTTGACCGGCTGGGCCGAACCCGCCGATGAGTACGGTCGCCCCGTGACCGATGCCGGCCACAGCCGCGTCCGCGTCGTCGACCACTCGCGCCTTACTCATGACAGTCACTCATGACACTTACTCATGACACGTTCTCCAGGACGATGGCCAGGCCCTGACCGGCGTCGATGCAGATCGCGGTGACCCCAGCGCAGCCTGTCGCGGTGCAAGATACCGGCCGGCTTGTTCGGGGCCGTCCGATGCCGGAACCAGAACCGCCGCGGCAAGGTCATCGGGCGCCACCCCTAGCCCTGCGGCGCCGTTGAATCGCCGAACGGGTTCGGACGGCGTCGTAGACGAAGGCGGAGACCATCAGAGCCTCCTTGCAGGCAGCTCGGTCAGACAGCCAGGTCGCGGTGCGGCTGGTAATGGCTCAGCCGCCGTGGTCGATGTCGTCGAAGACGGTCTGGGCGACGCGGAAGGCGGCGTTGGCGGCGGGAACGCCGCAGTAGATGGCCGAGTGGATCAGGACCTCCTTGATCTCCTCGCGGCTCAGCCCATTGGTGAGAGCGGCTCGAATGTGCATGGCCAGCTCTTCGTGGTGACCGCGGGCGATGAGCGCTGTGATCGTGATCATGGAGCGGCTGCGCCGATCGAGACCTGGCCGGGTCCACACGGTGCCCCAGGCATATCGGGTGATGAACTGCTGGAAGTCGGCAGTGAACTCGGTCGTGTCCGCGATGGCACGCTCGACCCATGCGTTTCCCGTCACCGCTCGCCGTACGGCCATGCCGCCGGCGTCGACTTCAGCGACGGTGCGCTGATTGCCGTCCGGACGGATGGCAGCGGCGACGGCGTCAGCTGTCGCCTGAGGGTTCTCGATCGGAGCAAGATGAGCGACTCCGTCGAGCACGATCAGTTGGGCTGACCGGACGGTGGCGGCGATCGCCTGCAGGCCCGCCGGCGGGGTGGATTCGTCGTGGCTGCCGGCGATGAGCGTCAGACGAGGGGAGATCAAGGGCAGCTGGTCTGTGGCGTCGAAGCCGGCCAGCGCCTCGCAGGTCAGGGCGTAGCTCTCGGAGTCGGTGTGCCGCAGGGCGTCCAGCAGTTGCGTGGCGGCTTCTGGTTCCCGATCGACGAACCCAGGGCCGAACCACCGCTGCGCGGAGCTTTCGAGCATGACCGATGTTCCGTGCGCCCGGACTGCCGCCGCTCGTTCGCGCCAGCCGTCGGAGGTCCCAATACGTGCTCCGGTGCATGCCAGTGTCGCTGCCTCGATCCGGTCTGAATGGTGCACCAGCAGCGCCAGTCCGACCGCGCCGCCGATCGAGTCGCCCGCGTAATGGAATGTGAGGCGGCCAGTGAGCAGCGGCTGCACGACAGCGATGACACTGTCCGCGAGGTCTTCGACCGTGAAGGCTGAGGTTGCAGGCCGGCCTTGCCCATGTCCAGGTAGTTCCCATCCGGCGATTTCGAATCTGTCCTCGAGGAGTGCGGCGCAGCGTCCCCAAAGGGCTCTGGCCGAGGTTCCGAGCGATGGTCCGAGAACCAGGAGCGGCAGTCGCTGGTTGCTGGGTGTGAGCCGGACGAGGGTGAGTGCGAGGTTGTTCATGCTTGGCCCTTGGCCCGCCACCTGCGTGCCCGGTCGAGCGCGGAGTCGATGAGGGCGGAGTCGTCGCCGTGCGGTTTGGTCGCCGGCCGATCAGCCATCGGCGCCAGGGATCGGTATTCGCCCGACACGTCGTCGCGGAAAGTGTCCAGAGTTGCGGCCATCTCCTGCGGCTTCACCCGCAGGCCGGCCAGCAGTTCGCTGGTGTGCCGGGCGGCGGTCAGCGTATGGCGTGCGAGCAGACGGAGTGGTTCCCATTCCAGCTGCCAGGCACCGGCCGCCCGCTCGTCGCTCATGTCGGCGGCCGCAAGGTGCAGCAACGAGGAGTAGGCGGGGGCGGCGAGCGCAGCCCGGCGAATGAGCATCGACAGGACCGGATTCACCTTCTGCGGCATGGCAGATGATCCGCCCCGGCCCGGCGCTGACGGCTCGGCCAGCTCGCCGATTTCCGGGCGGGACAGGGTGAGCACGTCGTTGGCGATGCGCCCGCACGAGGAGGTGTAGGCCGTGAGCGCCGTGCCGAGTCGCGTGATCGGTGCGCGGGCGGTGTGCCAGGGCGGGCTAGCGAGCAGACCCAGCCGCCCGGCCGCGGTTCCCGCGAGCGCGGACGGGTCACCTCCGAGCGCGATCACACCGGAACGGTTAATTTTTTTTATGATTATGTGAGCTGGTAATTTTAATTTGTCTAGGTCGTCGGCAGCGTCGAGAAGCCCCTGGAGCCACGATGCGACCTTGCCGCCGAAGGTGATCGGGACAGCTGGCTGGGTCAGGGTGCGCCCGATCATGTCCGTGTGCCGGTGATCCTGCGCATGTGCGGTGAGCGACCCCACCTGCTGGACCACCTCTGTGCGAAGATCCGCCACCAGCTGCTTCGCCTGGACCATGACGGCGGTGTCGAGGACGTCCTGGCTGGTGAGTCCCCGATGCAGCCAGCGCGAAGTCTCGGAATCATGGATTTTCGCGCGCAGCCAGGTAACGAATCCCGCCACTGGGTTTCCGGCGTCCTCAGCGACGGCACTGAGAGCGACGAGGTCCCCGGCTGCTGGCTCGAGGCCAGCCAGAGGGTCCCGCACCGGCGGTGAAGGAGCGATGTCGTGCTCGGCCAGCGCGTGCAGCCAGGCCGCTTCGACGGCGATCATCGCGTGGACCAGGGCTGCGCCGGTGAAGGTTTCGCCCGCCCGCTCGTCACCTGGCCAGTACAGTCCGCTCACGGGCGGGCGGTCGCGGTGTGCTGCAGGAAGACGGTCTGTGCTGCCCCCTGGAGAACGATGTCGAAGCGATACCCGCCAGGTCCCGCGGCGGCGATGAGTGTGCTCCGTCGTTCAAGCGGAAGTGATGACAGCAGCGGGTCCAGTTCGTGGGCCGCGGTGTCCTCAGGCAGGTAGATGCGCGTCAATAGCCGGTCGAGCAGCCCTCGCGCGAACAGGGCCAGCGCGAAGAACGGCGCTCCCCCAGTCGCGGTCGGGCCAGGTCGAAGCGTGCTGAACGTGTACCTGCCGTCCGCGTCGGTGGCCGCACGGCCCCAGCCGGTGAACGTCCATCCGTCCCGGCGGAACGATCCCGATACTTGAGGCACTTCACCATCGGGGCCGGCCTGCCACAGTTCGAGCAACGCGTCAGGCACGGGCTGGCCGGCGCCGTCGAGCACCTGGCCGGTCACCCGGATCGCGTCCGCCCTTCCCGGCGGCACCAGCTCAGGTCCGCCGGGGTATGGCAACGCGTAACCGAAGAACGGGCCGGCCGTCTGTCCTGGAGTGGGATTCAGCGCAGTCATCGCGGGTCCTCCTCGAACACCGTCCGGCCTTCGCCGGTCAGCACGATGTCCCAGCGGTAGCCGGTGGACCACTCCTCACGGGTGACCGAATGGTCGTAGGTCGCGACCAGCCGCGCGCGCGCCTCCGGGTCGGTTATGGACTGGTAGATCGGGTCGAGGGCGAACAACGGGTCGCCTGGGAAGTACATCTGCGTGATCAACCGCTGGGTGAAATCTGTGCCGAACAACGAGAAGTGGATGTGTGCGGGTCGCCAGGCGTTGCGGTGATTGCGCCACGGATACGGCCCGGGCTTGATCGTCGTGAACTGGTAGCGGCCCTCGGCGTCGGTCAGCGTGCGCCCGGTGCCGGTGAAGTTCGGGTCCAGTGGTGCCGGATGCTGATCGCGCTGGTGGATATAGCGACCGGCTGCATTGGCCTGCCATATCTCGACCAACTGGTTGGCGACCGGGCGCCCGCCGCCGTCGAGCACTCGCCCGGTGACGATCATGCGTTCGCCCAGCGGCTGGCCGCGATGCTGAATCGTCAGATCGGAGTCCTGGGCGCCGGCGTCCTGGTGACCGAATACCGGCGCCCAGAGCTCGACGCCCTCCGGGTCGACCGCGACCGGCGGCGCCGTCGGGTGCCGCAGGGCGGTGCTGCGGTAGGGCGCGTAGTCCAGGTGGGGCTGCGGACCAAGCCTGGCCGCGCCGGTCCCAGCCGCAGCGATCTCGGCGCTGATCTGCTCCTGGGTCGGCGGCTCAACAGCCGGCCTGCCGATGCCCGCAGCTGGTTCGCGTGCACTACTCATCAAGTCAGAACCTCAGCGGCGGTCGCAGGGGTGCGCGGAAACAAACTATCGCCCGCCGGCGACGTGATAGCGAGTGGCCGCCTGCTCTGCCTGCACCGGCAGACAGGCCCAGGCGAGCAGTGGAAAGGCCACCAGGCTGGTGAAGCCGATCGCGTAACCGTGACCAGACGAGCCAGCCCCGGTCGCCGTGATCACCGCGGCCAGCACGGGGGCGGTCAGCGCGGCGGTGAGGTTCTGGCCGGTGTTGTGGATTCCCAGGGCACGCCCGGCCCAGGCCTGTCCCGCACGTTCGGCCACGGCGGTGAACGACAGGCCGTTGGAGCTGACCGTGATTGCGCTGGCGGCCGCCACCGCGGCCGCGTCCCGCCTCCAGCCGCCGAACGCGCTGGCCGCCAGCACCACCAGCACGGCGGTGGTGCCCAGGCACAGCGTGCGCATCGGGCGCAGGCGTGACCCGGCCCGATCGGACCACCATCCCGCGAACAACCGTGAGCCGGCTCCTGCTACCTGCGCGCCGGCCAGCAGCGGTCCGGCGGATCCCGCGCTCCAGCCCTGGCGGGTGGTCAGGTAGTCGAAGGCGAAGGCCGCGACGCCGAACTGGGGAATCACCATCAGCGCTGCGGCCGCGTGCACCCGCCAGAGGTAGTTGCCGCGGTAGGGGGATCGCGCGGCGGCGACGTGGCTAGGGTCGCGATGGACGTCCCGCACTCCGAGAGCGACGACGACGGCGGCCAGCGCGCACGACCCGGCCAGGAACCAGATCGCTCGCGCGGACCCGGGGGCGGCGAAATGCGGCAGAGTCAGCGCGGCCAATCCCACTCCGAGGGGCTGGCCGGTCTGACGCAGGCCCATCGCCACGCCTCGTTCAGAGACCGGGAACCAGCCGAGGATCAGCCGGCCGCTGGCCACGTGGACGCACGCCGCACAGGCACCGGCCAGGAACAGCACCGGCGCGAGCAGCGCCGGCCGTTCGCTGACCACCGCAGCCACGCTGAGCGCCGCAGCTGCCCCGGCCAGACCGCCGGTCAGCACCCAGCGCTCTCCGAACCGGTCGGCTAGCGCACCCCAGAGCACCAGCGCGCACAGCAGGCCCAGGACCGGAGCCGAGACCATGGCGCTGGCCTGGGTCAGGCTGAGCCCTGAGGCCCGGAACGCCGGGATCAGGAACGGCAGCCCGTACTGGAAGGCACAGGCGGCGATCAGTCCGGCCATTCCGCTCGCCAGCACCACCCAGCGGCGGGCATCCGGGCCGGTGGTCACTCTCGCACCCTAATCCGCCGTCCACGATACGATATCAACGTCTCATTTTGTGGACACGCAGATATCCGTCGGGTGGTCACGGACTACTGGGGAGGCGCTAGTAGGGCGTCCTGCGCGCTCAGCGGCTGGCGGCCAAGTAGTTCGCCGAGCAGTGGATCGACGCCGGCGAAATAGCCGTCGCGGGCGGCCTGGTAGAAGCCCAACTGGAAGCGCGTGATGTGTTCGGGCTGTCCGGCCAGAAGCTGCGCGGCGACCCAGTCCTCCTCGTCCATCAGCTGGAACCGGATGGTCCGCCCGGACAACCTGGAGGCGGTTTCGGCGAGCTCTTCGAAGGTTGGGGCGGCGGGTGCGGTGATAGTCGCCGGGCCGTCGTAGCCGCCGTCAGAGGCGAGGATCACGGCGGCTGCTTCGGCGGCGTCCTCGCGGGCAGTCCAGGACACGGGGCCGTCGCCGGGAACGGCCATTACCTCTGTCTGCTGCCAGGGGCCCGCGAGCCATTGCAGGCTGTGCGCGTAGAACCCGTTACGCAGTGAGGTCCATGGGAGGCCGGAGTCCGCCAGGAGTTGTTCGGTGGCGAAGTGGTCTCGTCCGGGGAAGAACGGGTTGCCGGGTGCGGCGCCCTGGTGGCTGGTGTACAGGATGCGCCCCACGCCAGCGGCGACGGCGGCATCAACTGCCGCCCGGTGAAGGCTGACCGCGTCCGCGGCTGGGTCGTTGGAGGACACGAGAAGCAGCTGCTGGGCGCCGGAGAAGGCGGCCAGCATGGAGGCAGGATCGGCGTAGTCGCCCCGCCGGACCTGCACGCCCTGGCTGGCGAAGCGTCCGGCCTTTGAGCTGTCGCGTACAGCCACGGCGATCTCACTTGCGGGCAAGCGTGCGAGTAAGTGGCCGACGGTGGCGCCGTTGAGGGCGCCGGTCGCTCCGGTCACGATTATCATTGCTTCACTCTCCTGTTATCAGCGGAAACGTCGCGACTGTAATGATGGAAACCATCGATAGCAAGTTGCTGTTATCGTTGATTCATGGCTGAGGTGGTGACGGCCCGGGCGGACGCACGCGCAGCGATTGTGGAGGCTGCCGCGCGAATGCTGCGCGAGGATGGGCCAGGCGCAGTGACGACTCGGAGGGTCGCTGAGCGTGCCGGAATCCAAGCGCCGACCATTTACCGCTTGTTCGGCGACAAGGATGGTCTGCTCGAGGCGGTAGCTGAGCACGTCATGGCCATGTTCGTCACGGACAAGGCCGAGGGCGTGGCGGCGGCCACGGCGGAGCAGGTCGACCCACTCGATGACCTGCGGGCGAGCTGGCGAAAGCAGATCGAGTTCGGTCTCGCCAACCCGGCCCTGTTCCGACTGCTGAGCGATCCCGAGCGCGTGCTCAACTCAGCGGCCGCCCGCAGGGGTCGCCAGGTTCTGGCCACGCGCATTCATCGGCTGGCGCTAGCCGGGCGGCTGCGGGTCTCCGAGCCACATGCTGCCGACCTCATTCATGCCGCGGGAACCGGAACCATTCAGACGCTGCTCTCCACGCCGCGGGAACGCCGAGATCCGTACCTGGGGGAAGCGATGATGGACGCCGTGCTGAAC
>CALMAR010000214.1 GCA_937859855.1 uncultured Kineosporia sp. | reverse complement strand
CGGTCGAAGGTGGCCTCGTCGCCGGTGACCGGCTGACCGTCGCCCACCGTGACGTCGTCCGCTGCTGCCGCGGGCTCCGCTGCTGCCGCGGGCTCCGTTGCTGCTGACGCGCCGGCCGCTGCTGCGGGTTCGGCGTCGTGCGCTGGCCCAGGCTCGGCATCACCGGACGCCTCCCCGCTGAACTCGGCCGCTTCCCCTTCGGCGCCGGACACCAGCTCCTCCACCGACTCCTGCGAGCCGTCGGCCAGCAGGGCGCGCAGCAGAACCAGCTCGATCCGGGCCAGATCCGGCTCATCCAGTTGCTCCAGCACCGGCCCGACCTCGGACTCATCACCGAGCACCGACCGCACCAGAGCTTCGGCGGGCACCAGGTCGATGGACACCGCTGTGCCCTCGTAGGGTTCGGCCGCCTCGGCCACGAACCTGGTCACTTCACTGGCGCTGGAATCCTCGTCACTGCTGGCCGCCGCCGAGCCACCCGGATCGCCGGCGGCGGTACTAAGCGAGCCGAACCGGTCGGCCACCGCCCGGTAGAAGGCCGCGCCGACCACTTCGCTGAAGGCGTTCCAGCCGGACTCATCCAGAGCAGCTGTCTGTTCGGGATACGACTCCAGGTCATCTGACAGCAAAGCGCGCACCAGCTGTCCGATCTGCGCCGTCATGTGCTTCTCCTTCAGCGATCCGCTGTGCGGATGAGTTCCAGGCAATTCCTGTGTGAGACGGCCAGAGAGTAGCCCACCCACGGGATCGGGGGTGGGCAGAGTTGCCCTGATGGCCACTGATCGGTGCAAACCCGGCAGCAGACGGCATTGACCGGAGCCGGAAACGGCAAGCGCCCCCCGGCGATGACCGGAGGGCGCTGAGGTAGCCCCGACGGGATTCGAACCCGCGCTACCGCCTTGAGAGGGCGGCGTGCTAGGCCACTACACAACGGGGCCGTGAGCTAGGTTCTGCGAACCGTCGCGCTGGGGTACCAGGACTCGAACCTAGACTAACTGAACCAGAATCAGTCGTGCTGCCAATTACACCATACCCCAATGAAACTCCCCACCAGCCAGGCGATCGCAGCAGCGTGACCGGCGTCCAGGGCGTACCGATGGTAGCGGCGAAGCGCCGTCCAGCCCAAATCTAAACGGCCGCGGATCCACCCTGATTCCGTCTCACCACCGGGTTGCGCAGCACCCCGACGCCGTCGATCTCCACCTCGACCTGATCGCCGTCCTCGATCGGGCCGACCCCAGCGGGCGTGCCGGTCAGGATGATGTCGGCCGGTAACAGGGTGAAGGCGGCCGAGACGTAGGAGACCAGCTCGGCCACGCCATGGATCATCTGGGCGGTCCGGCCGTCCTGCACCGTGCGGCCGTTCAGCCGGGTGACCAGATGCAGATCATCGGGTGGCATGCCGGTGACGACGTAGGGCCCGACCGGGCAGAACGAATCGAAACCCTTGGCCCGCGCCCATTGTCCGTCGCTGCGCTGAAGGTCCCGGGCAGTCACGTCGTTGGCGCAGGTATAGCCGGCCACCACTTCCGGAACCCGGTGTACTGGAACGTCTTTGCACAGCGTAGAGATCACGATGGCCAGTTCGCCCTCGTAGTCCACCTCGTGCGACTGGCGGGGCAGCTCGATCGGATCCAGCGGGCCCCGAACGGATGTGTTGGGCTTGAGGAACAGCAGCGGCTCGGCCGGGGCCTCGTCGTCCCCCATCTCCCTGACGTGATCGGCATAGTTCTTGCCCACCGCGACCACCTTGCTGCGCGGGATCACTGGTGCCAGCAATCGCACGTCCTCCAGCGGGACGACTTCACCGGTCCGCCGGGACGCTGTGAACAGGGGATCGCCGGTGACCACGGCCAGCTTCTCGGCTCCTGGCTCCCCCTCAACCAGAGCGAACCGGTTGTCCTCACCGCTGCTGAACCTGGCAATCCGCACGCCCGGACCCTAGCGCCTGCCGATCTATTCTCAGACGATGGCCCAGCTGAACGCCGACCAGTGGCGAGCGCGCGAGGCCGCCCACCAGGAC
>CALMAR010000213.1 GCA_937859855.1 uncultured Kineosporia sp. | reverse complement strand
ACCCACCCCAGGGTTGTCGCCCGCGACCTCGCCTCTTGGCCACCAAGCCGCAAACCGGCCACCGTCGACAGATGCCTCGACGTCCGGACCGACAGGGGGGTGCACGGAAACACCGATTACGTCGCTGCCCACATAACCCTGGACCCAGCTTACCCACGCCCTTCGGGTAGTAAGAGGGTAGCGACCCGGTATGAGGACACTGCCCCCCATACTGTCGGTTTCGACGATGCCGTCCCGAACCACAGCAGGGGCCGCGACGGGGTCCGTGTCGTAGGTCCCCAAGAATCCCTTATGGTCCGCGAAGACCTGTTGCCCTACCAGGTCGTCGGACATCAGGCAGGCCCCTTTTGTATTCGGGCCGGTGAAAAGTACATAGGTCCACTCGCCACGCCGCTCGGCGATCACGACCCGCTCTCCCTGGTCGGGCACCGCGAGGTTGGCGCGGCACGTGGAGGCGGCCTCGGTTGCGGCAGTGATGGTGAGTGGCTCGGGATTCGGCGTCCACGACGCGAAAGCCGGACCGCTGCTAAGCAGCAGCGCGGGGACGACGGCGGCGACCAAGCCCACTGGCACGAGCAATCGACTCCGACGCCAACGCGGCCGATTGGACTTCTCCGGGACTCGATAATGGCTAGGGGTGGCCAGGATGCGGGCAAACGTCGCGTCGGCGCGTTCAAGCTCCGCATCCGTCAAGACGGCCGTCCCGGCGGGGTCGAGGTCACGCAGAGCGGCAGTGGTCATGGCGTCGATGGTGCGCTTGTTCATCGTGAGCTCCTGTCGGAAGCAATGCGGCCATCCAGGCCGTCGCCTGCGGTGGTGGAATCAACGTGGCGCCGCAGAGTGCGCCGGGCACGGGACAACCGCAGGCGAAAGGCGGTGGAGGAGATGCCAAGCACGGCGGCCGCCTCGGGCGCCGTGAGCCCGTCGAGGACGGAGAGTGCAATCGCCTCTTGGTCCAACGCGCTGAGGAGCGGCCAGGCTGCCGCGATGTCAGCACGGTAGGCAACCAGATCAGGAAGCTCGCCGACGTTGACGAGACCTTGACCGACTTCGGCCAGACGGACCGCGACGGCATCGTGCCTGTCGTTGCGGCGCCGAGTGTTCTGGAGGGTCTTGCGTGCCACGCCGAAGAGCCAGGCGCGCGCGGCCGAAAGATCTTCGGGAACCTCGTCAAGGCGGCGCCAGGCAACAAGCATGACATCACCGACAACGTCCTCGGCGTGGACTGGATGAACCCGCCTACGTACGTACCGAAGCACATCGACGTATGCCGCGTCGTAGATCTCCCGGAAGCGCTGTTCCCGCTCCCGCCTCGGCAGCATGGTGGAGTTCACACCCTGTTCTTGTCCAAGTCCGCACAAGTGTGTCGCAGGAGGCTTGCGCGATCAAGATTGCTCGTGGCTGGAACGTCACGGCGAGGGGCGTGGGCTACGTGCCACGGCACCTCAACCACACTGGGAACGTCTACCGGGTCCGCGAGCGGGTCGCCGTCCGCGGTGCTTGTGAACCGGCTCGGTGGGAATTCGGCCGGCTGGGCACGCATCGCCGCCGCGGTCTCCGAAACCACCCGGGTATGCGCCTACGACCGTGCCGGGCAGGGGTAAAGCGAGGACGCCTCCAGGCCCCGCGATGGGAACAAGTCCGCGGACGAACTCCACGCGCTACTCGCGAGGGCCGGCGAGCGCGGCCCGTTCATGCTGGTCGGGCATTCAACCGGCGGCACGTACGCGATGACGTACGCCGCCCGATACCCAGACGACGTCGCCGGGGATGGTGGCTGCTGGACAGCTCGACTCACGAGCAGTTCACCCGAATGCCTGGCTTCGCCAGCCACCCGCCAGCCCAGGATCCGGCGGGAGAACACGTCCACGACGAAGGCGACGTAGACGAACCCGGCCAGCGTCTGCACGTAGGAGAAGTCCGCGACCCACAGCTGGTCGGTTTCGGTCGGGACGTCCCCGCCACGCTCGACCAGGTCCGGATGCCGCGCCGCCTTCTCCTGACGGGTCGTGGTCTTCGTGCGGTGCCGCCCCCGCACGGCGCCGGTGATCCCGGCGATGCCCATAGGCGGTTCACTCTTGGATTCACGTTTGAGCATTCAAGCACAGGTGGACAGCCAGACGTGGCCGCTGACCTGCGCGTTTGTCCGAGCCGCCTGTGGGAATCGAACCCACGACCTATTCATTACGAGGAACACGCTGCACCCCTCACAACGCGCCGACCGGTCCTGACCGCACACCTCGCCGCTCCCTACGAACCTGGCGAGCTGCACGAACGCAAACCGTGTCCCACGCCGTGTCCCACGACCCGCGACCACGCGGCGCATGAACGGGCGCCTGCACCACATCGGTGCGTCGGCCAAAAACCCACGCGCGAACCCAGTGTCATGCCCGTCCAGGACGCGCCGCGTGCGAGCCGGAGTCGTCGGAGCCGGAGTCGCCGGAGCCGGAGGCACCATCTGAATCACACGGGTGCCTTTCAGCCGGTGGGACGGTAAGGAGGGTTAGCCGCTGGAGAGCGGGTGAGCAGTTGTTGTTGCAAGGGCAGTCGGTGGGCCTCGACTTCCGGTAGCTGGGCCGTCACCTCGATCCGGGTAGCGTCGCCCTCCTCGCGCAGCCGCCAGACGAACTCGAGGTCCGAGAACAGGCGGGAGATGGTCACTCGGGAGTCTGCCCTCTAGGTCCGTAAGCGTTGTGGCATGGGGAAATCGGGATAGCCGTCCGGCCACAGCCTGAACTCGTCAGCGGAGTCTCATGCACGGTTTCGACACCGCTCCACCACTCGTGGAAGCGCGTCGGATCGTTCAGCAGCTTCCAGACCATACGAGCCGGCCGAGTCCGAAGAGGCAGCGTTCATGCTGAAGGCGAGACCTCCGGAACACGGCTGAGCTGTGCGTTTGTCAGAGCCGCACGTCCAGGAAAGAAGCAATAGGTCAAACCCAGGATCGCCTGGTGCGAGTGCGATTCTCGTCACCGCTTCACGACGAAGGCCCAGCTCAGAGTCTTCCTGAGCTGAGCCTTCGACCTGTTCGGGCTGAGCGTCTCGCCCGTACCAACATGTGCCGTCAGCCGACCTCGGTCGGCGCGCCGGCCTCCGTTGAGATCAGGAGGCGAGGAACGCGAGTACCTGGGTGTTCCACTGTTCGGCGTGGCTGACGTTCACGCCGTGCGGACCGCCCTCGATGACGTAGAGTTCGCTGCCCGGGATGGCCTCATGGGTGCGCCGGCCGGACCCTTCGAAGAAGACGATGAAGTCTTTGTCGCCCTGGATGACCAGCGCCGGCACGGACACCTTCTTCAGGTCATCGCGGAAGTCCGTGGTGCCGAACGATGCCATGCACGCCAGCGCGGCTCGCTTGCTCGACTGCTTGGCGAGGTCCAGCGCCTCTTGCCGCTTCTGCTCGCTCACCGTGAGCTGCCCGTCGGCCGAGAAGAAGTCGGTGGTGAACTGGTCGTAGAAGGAGTCCTCATCCTTGGTCAGCCCGGCCGTCATGGTGGCAGCCTGCTCCTTGGTCAGCGGCCCGTCCGGGTTGTCGCTGGTCTGCTCCAGGTACGGGGTGACCGAGGACGCAAAGATCACGCTGCGCAGCCGTTCGGAGCCGTACTTCGAGAAGTACCGGGCGACCTCGCCGCCGCCCATCGAGAAACCGATCACGGTGACGTCGTTGAGGTCGAGTTCGGTCAGCAGCGTGTGCAGATCCTCGGTCAGCGTGTCGTAGTCGTACTTGCCCACGGTGGGCTTGTCGCTACGCCCGAAACCGCGTCGGTCGTAGGTGATCACCCGGTACCCGGCCGCTTCGAGCGCCGGGACGTTGTCCTTGAAGGCTTCCCCGGACAGTGGCCACCCGTGGATCAGGACGACCGGGCGGCCGGAGCCGCCGGTGTCGTCCACGTGCAGGTTGGTGTCCTTGAAGATGCCGTGGTGTGCGGTTATCTCGGTCATGACATGGTTCCTCTCGTGCGGTCTCAGACCGCTGGGTAGTTCGTCGTAGTCAGGAAGCGGGCCAGGTGGACGGCGTTGGCGGCCACGGTCTTCGTCGTGCTGATCACGCCGTCGGGTGTCTTCGGCAGGTCTTTGTAGTCGCGCATGGCACCTTTCACCTCGTCGTTCCAGTAGGTGACGGCGTTCGCCGGCAGGGTGAAACCGACGTCGTTCAAGCCCTGGAAGAGGATGCCGCTGATGTGGTGGGCGCCGTCCTCGTTGCCGACCACCGCTGCCACCGCAACCTTGCCGTAGGTCTGCAGCCGGCCTTCGTCGTCGGTCTCGGACAGCTCGGCGTCCAACCGCTCCAGCACGCGTTGGGCGATGCTGGAGGGCTGCCCCATCCACGTGGGCGTGGCGAACACCAGAATGTCGGCTTCTATCAGCCGGTGACGGATGCCGGGCCACGCGTCACCCGAACCCATATTGATCTGTACTCCGGGTTTGACGTCATGATCCACCAGGCGCACCAGGTCACCGGCGACCCCGTGTTCAGCTAGTGCATCGAGCACCTGCTGGGCCAGCAACTGACTGCTGGACTCTTCCGGCGACGGCGTCAGCGTGCAGACCAGAGCCAAGGCCCGCAGCTGTCCAGACTCCGTAGCGACAGTCATGCGGCGTTCCCGGCCTTCCGACCGTTCCGAGCACCGGGATGCAGAAGGACCTTGGTCCACCCCTCGATCCGCTTGTCGAACTGGTCATAGCCGTGCACGGCCTCGTCCAGGGACAGCTCGTGGGAGACGATCTGCGACGGCGTGGCCCGACCCTGGATGATCAGATCACGAAGCCAGCGGTTGTACTTCTTCACCGGGCACTGGCCGGAGCCGATGGTGATGCCCTTGGTGAACGCGGTGCCGTAGTCGAAGTCGTAGCGGCCCTGCTTGGCGTCCTCGGTCGAGGCACCCTCGTCCTCCGGCTCGTAGACACCCACGACGCCGATCCGGCCGGTAGCGCGCACGACCTGGACGAGCGAGTCGAGGACCATGCCCGGGTGCTCCTGCCCTGAGGGGTCGTGCGCCTGGTAGCCGACAGCTTCGACCCCGCAGTCCACGCCGAACCCGTCCGTAGCGTCCATGATCGCCTCGGTGGCGTCGAGCGTGGACAGGTCGATCGTGGTGGCGCCGAGCTTCTCGGCCAGGGCCAGGCGGTCGGCCTGGAAGTCCACCACGAAAGTCTGTGAGGCACCGCGCAGGTTGGCGCTCATCGCGGCCATCAGCCCGACCGGGCCGGCCCCGAAGATCGCCACCGTCCGGCCCGGTTCCACGCCGGCAAGCTCGGTGCCGTGATAGCCGGTCGGAAAGATGTCCGACAGCATCGTGAAATCGTTCTCGTGCTCGGTCCCGGCCGGCAGCTCCAGCAGGTTGAAGTCAGCCCACGGCACCCGCAGGTACTCCGCCTGACCGCCCCAGTACGGGCCCATCTCGGGATACCCGTAACCTGCGCCCGGCTGCCCCGACGGGTTCGCCCGCAAGCACGCCGACGTCCACCCGTCGTTGCAGTTGCGGCACGTCCCGCAGGACAGGTTGAACGGCACCGACACCCGGTCACCGACCTTTACCCGCTCGACCCCGGCACCGACCTCCTCGACGACGCCCATGTTCTCGTGCCCGAGAACCATCCCCGCCTCCAGCGGAGCACGCCCCTCGTAGGGATGCAGGTCCGAGCCGCAGATGTTGGCGGTCGTGATCCTGATGATGGCGTCCAGAGGCTGCTCAATCTTCGGGTCGTCCACCTCTTCCACTGCCAGCTTGAAAGGTTCCTTGAAGACAACAGCTTTCATGCGATCTCACTCCAGACTTGATGGTGTGGCGCCCTAGGCTCATACGGCGCTACACCAAGAGGCAGGCTTGGGCCGTGCGCGCCATCGACAGCGGTCGCACCCGTGGGGCTCGCCTCATTTCGACGAGATCTGACTGTCGACTTCTCGACACTCTGCCAGCGGTACCCGGAGCTGTCCACCGCAGATGAGCACGTCACGAGACCCGAGGCCCTCGCGTCCACCCCGGCACGGCCTTTACCGTGGTGCTGATGTTGGTTGGCCCGGCCGTACACAGGAGGTGCAGTGTCGCCCGGATCGCCTGCTATCCCTTCCCCGGGCAACGTGCTCGCCGCGGTCCTCGCAGGTCGGGTCGATGGTCTCGAGTCGCCCGGTACGCCCCTCCGCGCGGTACACGTCGAGGGATCTGCCGTGCCCGGCCCGGACACGGGGAACGTTCTGTTCCCGGTGACAGCTCTGTTCGGGCTGATCAACGTGCTCCCCGACGGACCCCAGGTAGAGGTTGCGACCATCGGCTGGGAAGGCGTCTACGGCTACCCACCGGCCGCCTGGGGCGCCGCGACCAGCAGTCGTCTGCTCTGCCACATCCCCGGCCGTGCGCTGCAGATGCCGCTTCCGACGCTGCTCGACCACCTCGCCAAGGACGCCGTCGCCCGGGCCGTCTTCGAGCACTACGCCGCCGTCAGCACCACCCTGCTCGCCCAGCGCGCAGCCTGCGGCCAACGCCACGCCGCATCAGGCCGCTACGCGACGTGGTTACTGACCTGCGCAGACCGACTCGGCACCGGTGCACCTATCCCTCTCACCCAGCACCTACTAGCAGTCATTCTCGGCCTGCAGCGCACCACCGTATCCAGCATCGCCGGCCGCCTCGAACAACAGGGACTGACCCGCACCAGCTACGGCACCGTCCAGATCCTCAACCAAACCGGCCTCAAAGCCGCGGCATGCGCCTGCTACCCCCGCTACCGCAAACACGTAACCGCGCTCCTCAGACACGCGCGCAGCACCATCGCCTGACCGCCACTTCCAACAGGCCGCGGTGGCCAGACTCACAACACCGTCCGGTCACATTCTTCATCAGTTCCCCTACTACGTCCCAGGCACTACGTCCCAGGCCGGATCGTCACGCTCGTCGATCCGACGCAGGTCCGGGCACGACAGACGGCTGTAGTCACACCCAGCGTCATCCGCCCGTCAAGGTGCCGAGAACGGCCTCTGAGCTGCGCGTTTGTCGGAGCCGCCTGTGGGATTCGAACCCACGACTTATTCATTACGAGACACACGCTGGGCCCCTCACACCGCACTGAGCAGCCACTGGGCTGCACCCCAACGCACTGGACCCGCTCAACGACCTGCAGGTTCGCTGGATCGGATTCCACGCCGGATTCCACGACTTCGCCGCGGTCAGCAGTCTCGCCTGCCCTACATCGGGCTCGGTTATTCGTTGGTCCGGTCGGCGTTGGCGTACAGGAGGATGTGCGTTCCGTCCGGGTCGTCCAGCGCGATGAGGTTGCCCATCGTGGCGGGCGTGATGGGTGTGTGAGGGATCTGCCGTTCGTCGAGGTAGTCGCTCCACGCAGCCAGCCCCTGCTGGTCGGCGACGGCAAAGGCGATCGGATCGAACCCGCGCGACGCCGCCGCCAGCTCAGGGTTCTCCCTCAACGCGAGCATGGTGGTGCCGATACTGGGGATCGTGCCTGCCACACCGCGGACCACACCGTCGTCGTCACGAAACTCCTGCAGAGCAGTGAAACCCAGTGCCTGCTGATACCAGGCGCGGGACTGGGCCACGTCACTGACCGCCATCTTGAGGTGGTGTATCCCGGCCAACTCCGGTCCGCCCATCGCCCCTCCAGATTAAGCGCAGTGACACTGCGGTGAATCAGAGCTATCGTCGCTGATGTGGACGAGCCCGTCAAGAGGCGATACCGATCGCCGCTGCGCGCCGGCAATGCCGCCGCGACCCGGACACGGATCCGCCACAGCGCGCACCGGCTGTTCACCGCTCAGGGCTATACGGCCACGTCGATGCGCCAGGTCGCCGCCGAAGCCGGTGTCGGAGAACGCACGCTCTACGACGCCTTCCCCACGAAGGCCGCGCTGTTCGACCACGTCCTGGGGGTGGCCGTTGCCGGCGACGAGAAACCCGTACCCATAGCGCATCGTCCCTGGCTGCAGGCGCTGGTGGACGAACCAGACCCCACAATCGCGCTGCGGTTGCTGGCCGCCAACGCCGCCCAACTCTTCGAACGGGCCGGCGACCTCATCATGGTCAGCATCGAGGCTGCCGCAGCAGATGCCGACATGCGCGCCACCGCGCAGGCCGGTGCCCGCGCAACCCACGAAATCCAACTGAGGGTCGCGGACGGTCTCGCCCACCGCGGCGCGCTGCGGCCCGGCATCACCGTGGCGGCCGCCGCCGACATCCTTTACGTCCTGCTCTCCCCCCACACCCACCATCTCCTGCGCAACGACCGCAAATGGACCCCCGACCGGTACCGGACATGGATTTCCGAAGCCATGATCCGCGAATTAATCGCGGCCTAGCACCCGATACCGCAGGCATGGCACATAGCTGTTGGCGTTCCACGGGCTGCCAACGGCCAGACGGGTGCCTAACGATTCTTCGGCAAGATCCCACATCCGAGCATCCGGTCCTGCCGCGTTAGATCCCAGTCCTGCTGGCCGAATCGGTGGTCGTCGGGTCCGCGTGGTGTGGAGGTGGAGCGTTCGGTGACAGCCCACTGCCGGACGCTGCTGATGCGTCCCGCATCCCCGTCCAACTGTTGGATGGTCCATCGGGCGTAGTAGTCCCGCCACGCCTCGCGGCGGTCACCGTCAGCGGCTCGGTGCGGGTTCCCACGTTCTGCATCGGCGGCTGCGGTCGGCTTCGTACAGGCCACAGTTGCTGGCCAGGCTCCACAGCTCCGTACGGTCACGTTCTTGTTGTTCGGTCGGTCGATCCCATCGCTGCCTCCAAGGGTCCGGATCGTCACGCTCGTCCATGCGTGACAGTACGGACCGGGTCTGACAGCTAGCGCTGCTCACATCCGAAGCTGTGGCTGACGCCTCGCGGGAAGTACACATGCATGCTGAACTGGGCGTTTGTCGGAGCCGCCTGTGGGATTCGAACCCACGACTTATTCATTACGAG
>CALMAR010000212.1:5896-8994 GCA_937859855.1 uncultured Kineosporia sp. | reverse complement strand
GAGGCCGGATGCGCGGCGCCAGTGGGGGCGCTGGCCGTGATCGAGGACGGCCAGCTGTGGCTCCGGGCCGCGACCGGCGCCCTGGACGGCTCGGTCATGCTGCGCCGCTCGGGCCGGATCCCGCTGCCAGAAGCCGGTGCACCGGAAACGACGCTGGCTGCGGCTGCGCTGGGCGAGTCGCTGGCCGATGATCTGCTGGAAGGCGGGGCGGCCCACCTGATCTCAGCCCACGCGCCATCTGGGACCACCAGTAACACGTCCGCCCGGCTGACCCGCCGGCCAGAGAGGGTGCACCGTGAGCACTAGTGCTTCCATCGGGGCGACCGGGAGCAACGGCTTCGTCTCCTTCGTCGGCGCCGGCCCGGGCGACGGCGGGCTGCTGACCGTTCGTGCGGTCGCGCGGCTGACCGTCGCTGATGTCGTCGTCCTCGACCAGCTGCCCCGCCCGGAGATGCTGGTGGCGCACTGCCGTGAGGACGTCGAGATCGTGGACGCCGGCTTCGGCGAGGATGGCGAGCCGATGACCAGGGCCAATCGGGCCAAGCTGGTGGTGGGCTCAGCCCGGGCCGGCCGCCGGGTGGTCCGGTTGCTGGACGGCGATCCGTCCACCTTCACCGGCCTGGCCGAGGAGATCGCCGCCTGCCGCAAGGCCTCCATCCCGTTCGAGGTGGTGCCGGGGGTCCCGGCGGCGACCGCGGTGCCCGCCTACGCCGGGGTGCCGCTGACCCCAGCTGGGACCACCGGGGTGCACGTCGTGCACCCGTACGGAGTCGACATCGACTGGGAACTGCACGCCCAGGCCGGCACCACGGTGGTGGTGCTGGGGGCGGAGAAGGACATCCTGGCCGCGGCCGAGGGCCTGCTGGACGCCGGGCGCAAGCCGCGCACCCCCGTGGTGGTGACCTCTCAGGGCACGACCGTGCAGCAGCGCTCGCTGAGCTGCGAGCTGGCCGATCTGGGCACGGCCCTGCCGCGGGCCGGCCTGGACCGGCCGATGATCGCGGTGATCGGGGAAGCAGCCGGGCTGCGGGACAAGGCGGCCTGGTTCGAGAACAAGCCGCTGTTCGGCTGGCGGGTGCTGGTGCCCCGGACCAAGCAGCAGGCCGGCAGCCTGGTCCAGCGGCTGAGTGAGCACGGCGCCGTCTCCCAGGTGGTGCCGACCATCTCAGTCGAGCCGCCGCGCACCCCGCACCAGATGGAGAAGGCGGTCAAGGGCCTGGTCACCGGCCGGTACGAATGGATCGGGTTCACCAGCGTGAACGCCGTGCGGGCCGTGCGGGAGAAGTTCGAGGAGTTCGGCCTCGACGCCCGCGCCTTCGCCGGCCTGAAAGTGGCCGCGGTCGGGGGAGTCACCTCGGCCGCGCTGAAGGACTGGGGCATCGTCCCCGATCTGGTGCCGGTGGACAACCAGTCCGCCAGCGGGCTCCTCGACGTCTGGCCGGAGTACGACGAGGTGCTCGATCCGATCAACCGGGTGTTCCTGCCCCGGGCCGATATCGCCACCGACACCCTGGTTGCCGGACTGCAGAACGCAGGCTGGGAGGTGGACGACGTCACCGCGTACCGCACCGTGCGAGCTGCTCCGCCACCGGCCGCCGTCCGAGAGGCGATCAAGTCCGGCCAGTTCGACGCGGTGGTGTTCACCTCGTCGTCCACGGTGCGGAACCTGGTCGGGATCGCGGGCAAGCCGCATGCCAGCACCGTGGTCGCCTGCATCGGCCCGCAGACGGCGAAAACCGCTGAAGAGCATGGACTCCGGGTGGATGTGCTGGCTCCTGAGCCGAGCGCCGACGCGCTGGTCGATGCGCTGGCCGAGTTCGGCGCCGGGCTTCGGCTGTCGTCGCAGCAGGCCGGCGAGCCGGTGCTGCGGCCCAGCCAGCGCAAGGGCCCTTCCCGGCGATCGGCCAAGTAGGATGCCGGCCATGTCCGATCGATTTCCGGAGGTCCGGCCACGGCGGCTGCGCGCATCGGCGGCGTTACGGCGGATGGTGGCCGAGACCCGGCTGCACCGGTCCGAGCTGGTACTGCCGGTGTTCGTGAAAGAGGGTGCGGCTCAGCCGGTTCCGGTCGCATCGATGCCGGGCGTCGTCCAGCACAGCCGGGAGTCGCTGCGCAAGGCCGCGGCCGAAGCCGCCGGCCTGGGCATCGGCGGAATCATGATCTTCGGCGTGCCGCTGGTCAAGGACGCGATCGGCTCCGGGGCAACTGATCCCGGTGGCATCCTGAACCAAGCGGTGGCCGACGTCCGGGCCGAGGTTGGTGACGACCTGGTGGTGATGGCCGACCTGTGCCTGGACGAGTTCACCGATCATGGCCACTGCGGCGTGCTGGCTCCCGACGGCAGCGTGGACAACGACGCCACCCTGATCCGGTACGCCCAGATGGGGGTTGCGCTGGCCGAGGCTGGGGCGCACGTGGTCGGGCCGAGCGGCATGATGGACGGCCAGGTCGCGGCGGTCCGCTCCGGGTTGGACGCCGCCGGACATCAGAGCACCGTGATCCTGGCTTACGCCGCCAAGTACTCCTCGGCGTTCTTCGGGCCCTTCCGGGACGCGGTCGAGTCCGCACTGGACGGCGATCGCCGCACCTACCAGCAGGACTTCGCCAACGGCCGGGAGGCGTTGCGCGAAGTGGCTCTCGACATCGCCGAGGGAGCCGACATCGTGATGGTGAAGCCGGCCATGTCCTACCTCGATGTCGTTGCCCGAGTGGCGGACTCGGTCAATGTGCCGGTCGCCGCCTATCAGGTGTCGGGCGAGTACGCGATGATCTCGGCGGCGGCCGCGAACGGCTGGATCGACCGCGACCGGGCGATCGTCGAAGCGCTGACCTCCATCCGGCGGGCCGGCGCGTCGATCATCCTGACCTACTGGGCCACCGAGGTCGCCGCCGCTCTGCCCTGACCGGTCCTGGCGCCACCCCCAGGAAGATCACCAGCTCAGCTGCGGGTTCGGAAGGCGTAGGTGAGGTAGGGCAGGGCGACGGTTCCGGACCCGCTGATCGCCGGATCGGCCAGCAGCTGCCGGACGCTGCCGAGGATCTGCTGCCTGCGCTGCGGCGTGGCGGTGATCACATAGCTCCGGGACGACACCATCGCC
>CALMAR010000212.1:0-5867 GCA_937859855.1 uncultured Kineosporia sp. | reverse complement strand
TCAGTTCCCGGGTCCACTCCAGGCTCCAGTGTTCGAGCTGGCCGAAGGGCTCGCCGACCGACAGGCCGTTCTCGGCCAGTAGTCGCTCGGCTGCGCTGCCCGTCATGATCTGGCCCAGCTCGGCCACCCAGGGCACCCGCTCGTCCCGGATGTTCCAGATCAGGCCGAGCGTGCCGCCGGGTTTCAGCACCCGGGCCACCTCGCGCGAGGCCAGGCCGGTGTCCACCCAGTGCCAGGACTGAGCGAAGGTGACGGCGTCCACACTGCCATCGGCCAGCGGCAGATGTTCCGCTGTACCGGAACGGGTTTCGATGCCTGAGTGCCGGATGGACAGGGCGTCCAGCATCTGCTGGTCCGGATCGATCGCGATCACCGTCCGGCCTGCCGCGGCCAGGTTGGCACTGAACTTGCCGGTGCCGGCCCCGACGTCCGCCACCGTGATCGCATTGTCCGGCAGCATCCAGGAGATCGCCGCCGCCGGGTAGTCCGGCCGTCCCTGTTCGTAGGCGGCGGCGGCCTGCCCGAACGATGTGGCCATTGGCGTGTCCATGTCGACATTCTGGCGCAGCCGTTCCAGCCGGGAGGATCGATGGCCGTTCCGGAGCCCGGAACCGTGAGATGAGTGCCTTGGTCCTCCCCGCTGGTCCGTCTCGCCCTGCCGGGCCCGAGCCGGCACACTGGAGCATGGCTGCTTTCACCGTTCCCGCCGTCGACATCTCCGCCTATCAGCGGGAGGCCACCGCCGAGGAGCGGCACCAGGTCGCCCTGGCTCTGGAGAAGGCCTGCCGCACGGTGGGTTTCGTGCAGATCCTGGGCCACGGTGTACCGCCGGAAACGATCGGGGGGCTGGGCGCCGCGATGGATGCCTTCTTCGATCAGGATCTGGACACCAAGCGGGCCTACCGCACCCCGCCGGAGATCAACCGGGGCTATGCCCCGCCGAAGAGCGAGTCCCTCAGCCTGTCGCTGGGGGTGGAACAGGCGTCCCGGATGAACGACTTCTTCGAGGCGTTCAATGTCGGCGTCCCGGCCTCGGCCTATCCGGATCAGCGGCTGCCGGAGACGGACTACGCCCCGAATCTGTGGCCAGGCGATGGGCCCGGTTTCGAAGCTGCCGCGTTCAGGGCCGCGGTGGAGGCCTACTTCGCGCAGGCGGGCCGGGTGGCGCGCCTGCTGACCAGGATCTTCGCGGATGCGCTGGACGTCGATCCGGCCCTGTTCGAGCAGGCCACGGACCACTCCCTGGACGTGCTGCGGATGAACAACTACGCCCTGCCGGAAGGAACGGTGGACCTGGACGGCGATCTGATCGGCATGGGCGAGCACACCGACTACGGCATCGTCACCGTGCTCTGGGCCGATCAGGTGCCGGGCCTGCAGGTGCTGGGCCAGGATGGCGTATGGCACGACGTGCAGCCAGCCGATGAAGCCCTGCTGGTCAACCTCGGTGACCTGACCGCGCGCTGGACCGGGGACACCTGGCTGTCCACACTGCACCGGGTCAAGCCGCCGGTGGTGGATGGGCGGATCCTGCGCCGCCGGTCCGCCGCCTACTTCCACGACGGCAACATCGACGCGGTGATCTCGACCATCCCGGGCCGGGTCGAGGCGGGCGGCACCAGCTACCCGCCGATCACGGTGGGCGAGCACCTGGCGGCCAAGCTGGGCGGCTCCCGGGCCGGGGTGGTGAACCCCGCCGTGGGCACTGAGACGGAGCGGATGATCGCCGCCCGGCGCTGAACAGGCGGCCAGCGCGGCACCGGCAGGCCAGCCTGGCCCATCCGGGTGAAGGAGTCGCTGACTGTACCCGAATGGGTGCTGATCAATATCGGCTCAGGTGTTCGACAATGAATGTTCAAGATCAGCTCTGTTCTGGGAGGTGACGATGAACGTCAATGGAGTCTCCAGCGCTGGATTGGCGCTGGTGAACCGGGAGATCCAGCAGTCGATCGCGGCTGCGCGCGCGACTGCCGCCGCCCGGCAGCAGCAGTCGGCCGATACCGCTGCCCGGCATGCTGCGGCGGCCGCCATCATCAGCCAGCAGGCCGCCAACCGGGCCGGCACCGAGTCCGCGGCTCACCGCACAGGCCGGGTGGACGCCTACCTCTAGTAGTCCAGCCGGAACCTGACGCGCTGGCCGAATCCCCGGCCCGTCGCGGCTGACAGGATGTCCGGATGAGTGAGCCGAACTATCCGGAGGCCGCGCCCAACTCGCAGGCACTGTTCGATCGCGCCCTGGCGGTGACGCCGGGCGGGGTGAATTCTCCGGTGCGCGCATTCGGTGCCGTCGGTGGTACCCCGCGGTTCATGGTCCGCGGCGATGGTCCGTACCTGTTCGACGCCGATGGCCGGCGCTACGTCGACCTGGTGTGCTCCTGGGGCCCGATGATCCTCGGCCACCGGCATCCCGAGGTGCTCGGCGCGGTCCAGGCCGCGATCGAACGAGGCTTCTCCTTCGGCACCGCCACCGAGGGCGAGGTAGCCCTGGCCGAGGAGATCGTGGCGCGGGTCGGGCCGGCCGAGCAGCTCCGGCTGGTCTCCAGCGGCACCGAGGCGACGATGAGCGCGGTCCGGCTGGCCCGCGGCTTCACCGGTCGCAGCAAGATCATCAAGTTCGCCGGCTGCTACCACGGCCACGTCGACGCGCTGCTGGCTGCGGCTGGCTCCGGCGTCGCCACCTTCGCCCTGCCGACCACACCCGGCGTCACCGGCGCCAGCGCGGCCGACACCATCGTGCTGCCCTACAACGACGTGCCCGCACTGGACGACGCCTTCGAGCGGCACGGCGACGACATCGCCGCGGTGATCACCGAGGCCGCCCCGGGGAACATGGGCGTGGTCCCGCCCCAGCCGGGATACACCCAGGCGCTGCGCGCCCTGACCCGCCGGTACGGCGCTCTGCTGATCTCCGACGAGGTGATGACCGGCTTCCGGGTGTCGCCGTCCGGCTGGTACGGGTTCGAGGGTCCGGTGGACGACGGCACCGGCGTCCAGGCCGGCCCCGACCTGCTCACCTTCGGAAAGGTGATGGGCGGCGGCTTCCCGGCGGCAGCGTTCGGCGGGCGGGCCGACGTGATGGCCCGGCTGGCCCCGGCCGGTCCGGTCTACCAGGCGGGAACCCTGTCCGGGAACCCGGTCGCCACCGCCGCAGGCCTGGCCACCCTGCGGTCCTGCACCACCGGGGTCTACGAGCAACTGGCCAAGGCCGCTGCGGTGATCTCCGCTGGAGTGGCGCAGGCGCTGACCCAGGCCGGCGTCCCGCATCGGATCCAGTTCGCCGAATCGATGTTCAGCGTCTTCTTCACCGGCCTGGACCGGGTGCGCAACTTCGACGATGCCCAGCAGCAGGATCTGGACGCCTTCGCCGCCTTCTTCCATTCCATGCTGGCTCAGGGGGTCTACCTGCCGCCGAGCGCCTACGAAGTGTGGTTCCTCTCCGCCGCCCACGACGACGCGGCGATCGAGCAGGTGCTGGCCGCGCTGCCAGCGGCGGCCCGGGCCGCCGCGTCCTCAGCTTCGGCTGCCAAGATGGGTCCGTGAGCGACGTCCGCACCGTGGTGCACCTGTTGCGGCACGGCGAGGTGTACAACCCCGGCGGCATCCTCTACGGCCGGCTGCCGGGCTACCGGCTCTCCGATCTGGGGCACCGGATGGCTGAGCGGGCCGCCGGGTTCTTCGCCCTGCGCGACATCGCCGAGGTGGTCTCGTCTCCGCTGGAGCGGGCTCAGCAGACCGCCGCGCCGGTGGCCGCCGCGCACGACCTGCCGGTGGGCACCGACGATCGGATCATCGAGGCGCAGAGCCACTTCGAGGGGCTCAGGTTCGGCGTCGGTGACGGCTCGCTGCGGCACCCGCGGCACTGGCGGTATCTGATCAACCCGTTCCGGCCGTCCTGGGGCGAGCCGTACCAGGAGATCGCCGCCCGGGTGCTGGCCGCGGTGGCCGGCTCCCGCGATCGGGTGCCGGGCCGGGAGTCGGTGCTGGTCAGCCATCAGAGCCCGATCTGGCTCAGCCGGCTCAAGGCCGAAGGGCGCAGGCTCTGGCACGACCCGCGCCAGCGTGAGTGCTCACTGGCCTCGGTCACCTCGTTCGTCTATCAGGGCCCGCGGATCGTGCGGATCGAATACTGCGAGCCGTCCAAGGACCTGCTGCCCGCCGCCCAGAAGATCGCCGGCGCATGAACCGGCGCGCGGGCCTGATCGTTCTGGGGCTGACTGGGGCCCTGGTCCTGGCCGGCTGCTCCGGATCGTCCAAAGGCACTGGTACCAGCGCCTATCCGATCGGGGACGGTGCGGTCCTGCAGGTCCCGGCGCAGCAGCGGGGCGAACCGGTGACACTGAAAGGCACCACTCTGGACGGGAAACCGCTGGACGTCGCCTCGCTGCGGGGGCAAACCGTGGTGCTGAACGTCTGGGGTTCCTGGTGCCCGCCGTGCCGGAAAGAGGCGCCTGCCCTGGTCGCGGCCGCATCCGACTTGGCCAGCCAGAAGGTGACTTTCGTGGGCATCAACACCCGGGACGCCAGCGTGGCCCAGGCGCTGGCCTACCAGCAGAAGTACAAGGTCACCTATCCCAGCCTGGTCGACGACGGCGGAAAGCTGTTGCTGGCGCTGAAAGGCGCCGTTCCACCGAACGCGATCCCGACCACGCTGATCCTCGACCGGCAGGGCCGGGTCGCGGCCCGGTTCAGCGGCGAGATCACGAAGGTGACGCTGGTCGACCTGGTCGGCGACGTGGGCCGCGGGTGAACCGGGCGTGAGTTCATGACCGGAACCGTGCTGGACGGGTCGCTGCTGCTGGCGGTGCCGATCGCTGTGCTGGCTGGATTGGTCTCGTTCGCCTCGCCCTGCGTATTGCCGCTGGTTCCAGGCTATCTGGGTTACGTCACTGGTCTGACCGGGGAGGATCCGGAACGACAGGACCGGAGCCGGTTGTTCCTGGGGGTGCTGCTGTTCGTAGCCGGATTCAGCGCGGTGTTCGTCACCGCGGGCTGGGTGGCCGGTGCGCTCGGTAACGCGCTGATCCGCTACCACGACGGGCTCAGCCGGGTGCTCGGCGTCGCCACCATCATCCTCGGGCTGATCTTTGCCGGAGTGTCCGCCCGGCTGATCCCGGCCACCACAGCCGGCTGGCGCCCGAATGTCCGCCCGGCGGCCGGCTTGATCGGCGCGCCCCTGCTGGGGATCGTCTTCGGGCTGGGGTGGACGCCGTGCATCGGCCCGACGCTGGCCTCGATCTTCCTGCTGGCCGGTGACTTCGGTGATCCGGCCCGGGGGGCGCTGCTGGCCACCGCCTACTGCCTCGGCCTGGGCGTGCCGTTCCTGATCGCCGCGCTGGCCTACCGCCGCGCGATGTCGGCGTTCGGAGTGCTGCGCCGGCACCGGTTGGCGATCGCCCGCTTCGGCGGGGGGATGCTGGTGCTGGTCGGGCTGCTGCTGGTCACCGGACTGTGGGCCCACCTGATCGCCTCGGCCCAGAACCTGGCCGCCAACTTCGCCCCGGCCCTATGAGCCTCGCATGAGCACGATCAACCGCCCGGACGGCCTGGTCGGTGAGCGCGGGCCGCAGCCGCCGCCGCAGCCGCCGGTGACTCAGCCCCGGCTGGGCCTGATCGGTGGCCTGCGGTTCGGGTGGCGCCAGCTCACCAGCAT
The DNA here is from genome assembly GCA_937859855.1 of uncultured Kineosporia sp. Next base: position 217 of record CALMAR010000212.1, on the reverse strand, counting down.
GCGCACCGCACTGCTGCTGCTGATGCTGCTGGCCGTGGCGGCCATTCCCGGCTCGATCTACCCCCAGAACCGGATCGACCCGGCCCGGGTCGAGTCCTACCTGAACGACCATCCCAGCACCGGGCCGTGGCTGCAGCGGATCGGCGCGTGCAACGTCTACACCTCGGTCTGGTTCTCCGCGCTCTACCTGCTGCTGGTCGTCTCCCTGGTGGGTTGC
>CALMAR010000211.1 GCA_937859855.1 uncultured Kineosporia sp. | reverse complement strand
GTGGCGTCACCGGGAGGGTGACTGTGGATTGATGAACGCTGTGGTGGTGCACCGAAATCTCGTTCGGCACCAGCTGTTTCGCGGTGGCCAGTGGTTCACCGGCGCCGGGGTTACGGGCATACCGGGGGTGGGCACCCGCACTGATCTGCACCCGGATCCGGTGCCCGGCCAGGAACTGGTGCGCCGCTGGCCACAGCGGCAGGGTAGCCACCCGGACGTCGTGCCTGGGCTGACCCAGTGAACCTTCATCGGACGGCACCTCGATCGAGAAACCCGGCCTCGGCTGCCGGCCCGGATCCAGCCGGAGCAACCGGTCGCACACGTTCATCGACGACCCATCCGGCCGGACGTCACACAGGCGCACGAACAGGTCGTGATTCGGGTTGCTGGCCGACACGCTGATCCGGGCCATCGGCGTCCCGATCATCTCGACCGGCTCGGTCAGCGGCGGTGAGGTGAAGACGATCACGTCGCGCCGATTCTCCAGTTCACGGTTGTCTCTGACCGGCTTCCGGTCGTTCAGAGCAGCGCCGCCCACCGCCGGAGTCGGATCGGCTGGGTCGTAACAGAACGCCGTCGCAGCACCGGGCACGCCGGCCGCTTCCACCGGCGGCGCCATCGCGATACCACCGGCGTCGGCGGCGTCCCGCCGCAACCGGCCCCCCCGTAGCAGCGTCCCCTGCTGCGGCCAGGATTCAGCTGGCGGCCATGACCCGGCATCTCGCCATTCGTTCACTCCGGTCACGAAATACCTTACCGGTAAAGCATTTTCAGGAGACTGGCCGAGTAGATGCTGGCCCAGGAATCCGGCCGTGTCCCGGGCCGTACCGCGGAACAGGGCTAGCGACGAGTGCGCCCACGGCCCGATGGTCAGCCGAGGCTGGATCTGTGCGGACACCAGCCGCTGATAGTCGTCCAGCTGCCAGGGCAGGAACATGTCGTACCAGCCGGTCCGCATCGCCACCGGCGCCCGAGAAGCGCCCACCCGCCAGGTGTGGGCGCGGGCGCGCCAGAAGTCGTCCTCCGGCTGGTACCTCAGCCAGTCCTGATACCAGCCGGCCGTCCGCCCGGTCGTGATCTGGTCGCTCTCGTTCAGCGGCAGATGATCCAGCCCGCGCTGAAGCGGGCCGGCCGTCGAGGACGAAAACCTGCGCCCCCGCGACTGCTGAAGGAGCACGTTCTGGGTCCAGCTGAGCGCCGATCGCAACGCGAACGAGCCGCCGTCGTAGGTGCGCATCGAGATGTCCGAGGCCATCGCCTGGATGCAGATGCCGTCCAGCCCGGCGTCGTCGGCCACCGCCCAGGCGGCATAACCGAGGTAACTGAGCCCGGTCATCGCCAGCTGGCCGCCGAACCAGGGCTGCTCGCGGATCCAGGCCACCGTGGCCAGTCCGTCCTCCCGCTCGTTGACATACGGATCGAAGACGCCACCAGATCCGGACGTGCCTCTGACGCTCTGCACCAGCACTTGGAAGCCGCGTTCGGCCAGGGGCCGGCCGTAGACGAAGCCGAACGCGCCGCCCCGGCCGTACGGGGAGCGGACCAGCACGGTGGGCGGCCGATCAGCCCCGTCGCCGGGAATGTAGTGGTCGGCCAGCAGCTGTTCGCCGTCCGGCATCGGAACCTGCAGATCCCGGCGCACGGTGATGCGGCGGGTCAGCGGAGCGGGCAGATCCAGCAGCCGCTGAGTCAGCTGGCTGGCGATCAGTTGGCGCAGCGCTGTCACGGCCCCAGAATGCCGTACCTCGCCGTACCTCGCCGTACCTCGCCGTACCTCGCCGTACCTCGCCGTACCAGTGCTTAGGACCTGTCGGCGGCAGCGCTTAGGCTCGGTTGCGTGCCTGACCCCGCCACTTACCGGCCCGCCACCGGAGCCATCCCGGACACCCCGGGGGTGTACCGGTTCCGGGATCCCGGCGGCCGGGTGATCTACGTCGGCAAGGCCAAAAGCCTACGCCAGCGGCTCAACTCGTACTTCGCCGATATCGCGAACCTGCACCCGCGCACTCAGACCATGGTCACCACGGCGGGCAGCGTCGAATGGACCACGGTCAGCACCGAGGTCGAGGCCCTGCAGCTTGAATACGCCTGGATCAAGGAGTACGACCCGCGGTTCAACGTCAAGTACCGGGACGACAAGTCCTACCCGTACCTGGCCGTGACCCTGGGCGAGGAGTTCCCCCGGGTGCAGGTGATGCGCGGGGCCAAACGAAAAGGCACTCGCTACTTCGGCCCCTATGCCCACGCCTGGGCGATTCGCGAAACGGTTGACCTGCTGCTCCGGGTCTTTCCAGTGCGAACCTGCAGTGCGGGCGTTTTCAAGCGAGCCGGGCAGATCGGGCGGCCCTGCTTGCTCGGCTACATCGACAAATGCTCGGCACCCTGTGTCGGGCGAATCAGTGCCGAGGATCACCGCCGCCTGGCCGAGGAGTTCTGCGACTTCATGAGCGGCCAGACCCAGCGCTACGTGCGCCGGCTCGAACGGGAGATGCGGGCCGCTTCCAGCGACCAGGAGTACGAGCGGGCCGCCCGGTTGCGGGACGACGTCCAGGCACTCAGCCGGGCGATCGAGAAGAGCGCGGTGGTGCTGCCCGACGGCACCGACGCCGACGTGTTCGGCCTGGCCGAGGACGAGCTCGAAGCCGCCGTACAGGTGTTCCATGTCCGGGACGGCCGGGTTCGCGGCCAGCGCGGATGGGTGGTGGAGAAGGTCGAGGCGCTCAGCACCGGCGAACTGGTCGAGCACCTGCTCCAGCAGGTGTACGGCGACACCGGAGACGCCGTACCGCGCGAGGTGCTGGTCTCGGCCGAAACCTCCGACCAGGCCGACATCGAGGCCTGGCTGTCCACCCTGCGCGGGTCGCACGTCTCGGTCCGGGTGCCGCAGCGCGGGGACAAGCGGGCGCTGATGGAGACCGTGGTCCGCAACGCCGGCCAGGCGCTGGCCCTGCACAAGGTGAAGCGGTCCGGTGATTTGACCACCCGGTCCAAGGCGCTCCAGGAGATCCAGGACGCGCTGGAGATGAGCGAGGCGCCGCTGCGGATCGAGTGCTACGACATCTCGCACGTGCAGGGCACCAACACCGTCGCCTCGATGGTGGTGTTCGAGGATGGCCTGCCGCGCAAGAGCGAGTACCGCAAGTTCACCATCCGCAGCGTCGACGGCAGCGACGACGTCGCCTCGATCCGCGAGGTGATCACCCGGCGGTTCCGGCGCCAGCTGGATGAGGACGCGAAGCTGCGCGACCTGGCCGGGGCGAACCACGACGTCGTCGCGGAGGGGATCGACCCGGACACCGGCCGACCGCGCCGGTTCGCCTACGCACCCAACCTGGTGGTCGTGGACGGCGGCCCGCCGCAGGTGGCGGCGGCGGCGCAGGTGATGAGTGAGCTGGGCATCTCCGACATCGCGCTGTGCGGGCTGGCCAAGCGGCTGGAGGAGGTGTGGGTCCCCGACGACGAGATGCCGGTGATCCTGCCGCGCAGCAGCGAGGGTCTGTATCTGCTGCAGCGCGTCCGCGACGAGGCCCACCGGTTCGCGATCACCCATCATCGGCAGCGCCGCAGCGCGGCCATGACCGTCAGCGAACTGGACGCCGTCCCCGGCCTCGGCCCGGCTCGGAAGAAGGCGCTGCTGTCGCACTTCGGCTCGGTCAAGCGGATCCGGTCGGCCCAGGCCGAGGAGATCGCCGCGGTGCCCGGGGTGGGCCCGAAGGTCGCCGCCGCCGTCGTCGCCACCCTCAAGCCGGCCGCCGAGGCGAGTCAGGACCTGGCTCGGCTGGACGCCGACGCGGTTCCGAGCGGCCACACGTTCGCGGTCGACACGGCTACAGGTGAGATCCTGGATTGACGCCCGCAGGACGGGACGGGCCGTCATCATTCTGATGATGTTCGCGCTGGTCCCGTCGCTGAGCCGCGACCATGAGCCCACCAACGCCGGGAGGTGATCATCGGTGACCACGATGCCGGACCCTGACCCGGCTCCTGAGCTGCTCGTGATCACCGGCATGTCCGGCGCCGGGCGCAGCACCTCGGCCAAGGCGCTGGAGGACCTGGACTGGTATGTGGTCGACAACCTGCCGCCGCAGCTGATCGGCCGGATGGTTGACCTGACCGCTGAGGCCACTCCGGCCGTGCACCGGATCGCCGTCGCTGTCGACGTCCGGGGCCGTTCCTTCTTCACCGCGCTCAGCCAGGCCGTCGCCGACGTCCGCGAGCACGGCGTGAAGACCCAGCTGCTGTTCCTGGACGCCACCGACGCCGCCCTGGTCCGGCGTTACGAATCGGTCCGGCGCCCTCACCCGCTGCAGGGTGATGGCACTGTGCTCGATGGAATCAGCATCGAACGCGCTCTGCTGAGTGAACTGCGCGGCAACGCCGACACGGTGGTCGACACGTCCCGGCTGAACGTGCACGAACTCACCGCCAAGATCATCACTCTGTTCGGCGACACGGGCGCTCCGGCGATCCGGGTGCTGATGATGTCGTTCGGATTCAAGTACGGCCTTCCGCTGGACGCCGACCAGGTCGCCGACGTGCGCTTCCTGCCGAACCCCTTCTGGGTGCCCGAGCTGCGCCCGCACACCGGGCTGGATCAGCCGGTCCGCGACTACGTACTCGAGCAGACCGGCGCGAACGAGTTCATCGACCGCTATGCCGCCGCCCTACAGCCCGTATTGGACGGATATGTACGGGAAAACAAGCGATATGCGACGATCGCGGTGGGTTGTACCGGCGGTAAGCATCGGTCGGTCGCGATCAGTGAAGAACTGGCTGGCCGGCTGGCCGGGCCCGGGGTGGCGATCACCGTCGTCCACCGCGACATGGGGCGGGAATGACATGCGAATGATCCGGCCACGCCGGGAAACGGAAGCAGACGTGAGCGGGCGATCCGGGCGACGTATCGGGCACCGTGCCGGGCTCGCGGGAAGGGACCAGACGTGAGCAGTGCCCGGCCGGTTGGGCCAAAAGTCGTCGCACTGGGTGGCGGCCACGGCCTGGCCGCCTCGCTGGCCGCCCTGAGGCATCTCACCACTCAGCTCACCGCGGTGGTCACGGTGGCTGACGACGGCGGATCCTCGGGCCGATTACGGCGCGAGCTGGGTGTGCTGCCGCCCGGCGACCTGCGAATGGCGCTCTCCGCGCTGTGCGACGACAGCGAATGGGGGCAGCTGTGGCGGGACGTGCTCCAGCACCGGTTCGCCAGCGCGGGCGGCCTGCACGATCATGCGATGGGCAACCTGCTCATCGTCACGCTGTGGGAACTGCTCAATGACACCGTGGCCGGATTGGACTGGGTGGGCCGGCTGCTCGGAGCGCAGGGCCGGGTCCTGCCGATGGCCGCCGTGCCGCTCGACATCGAGGCCGCCGTGCTGGGCATCGACCCGGATGACCCGGACGCCCTGACCACGGTGCGCGGCCAGGTGGCCGTGGCCACCACCCCGGGGCGCGTGATCGGCGTCCAGCTGATGCCCAAGGATCCGCCCGCGTGCGCCGAAGCGGTCGAGGCGGTGCTGGAGGCGGACTGGGTGGTCCTCGGCCCCGGCTCCTGGTTCACCAGCGTGCTGCCGCACCTGCTGGTACCGCAGCTGGCCGCCGCCCTGCGGGAGACCCGGGCCCAGATCTGCGTCACCCTGAACCTGGGTCAGCAGGAGGGGGAGACCGAAGGGTTCTCCCCGGAGGCGCACCTGGAGGTGCTGACCGCCCATGCTCCGCAGCTGCGGATCGACGCGGTGCTGGCCGACTCGCGGCTGGCCGCTCACTCCGGGCGGCTGGCCATGGTCACCGAGGCGACCGGAGCCCGGTTACTGGTCCGGGACGTGGCCCGGGCTGATGGCACTGCCCGGCATGATCCGCTCCGGCTGGCGGCGGCCTTCCGGGACCTGTTCGCCGGTGTCCCGGTTTACTGATCACCAGATCCCGTTCTTGTACAGGGCTTTTCACGAGTTCACAATCCTTGCTTGCACCGGGTGGCAGGATGTTGTTCATGGCATTGACGGCCCTGGTGAAGGATGAGCTCAGCCGGTTGCAGATCACCAAACCGTGCTGCCGGAAGGCGGAGGTTTCCGCGATGCTGCGGTTCGCTTCGGCGCTGCACATCGTCAGCGGGCGGATCGTGATCGAGGCCGAGCTCGACACCGCCCAGGCCGCCCGCCGGCTGCGCCGGGACATCTCCGATGTGTTCGGGCACAGCAGCGACATCGTGGTGCTGGCGCCCGGTGGCCTGCGCCGCGGCAGCCGGTACGTCGTCCGGGTGGTGCGCGATGGTGAGGCGCTGGCCCGCCAGACCGGCTTGATCGATGGCCGGGGGCGGCCGGTGCGGGGCC
>CALMAR010000210.1 GCA_937859855.1 uncultured Kineosporia sp. | reverse complement strand
ACGCCGTGGTGGCGGCGGCGTCGTCGGCCCCCCCGCGTGGACCCGGGGCCGGTCTCGATGCCTCACCCGCAGCTCAGCCCGATCCCCTGGCGGTGCTGAATGCACGCGATCTGGAGATCCTCGAGTTGATGGTGCAGGGCCTGCGGACGTCGCAGATCGCGGCCCAGCTCTATCTGGCGCCGAAGACGATCCGGAATCGGGTGTCCGAACTACTGGGCAAGCTGGGGGCCGGCTCGCGGGAGGAGGCGGTGTCGATCGCGCAGGCGGCCCGTTCCCAGCCCTCTTCTTCACCATGATCGCCAGCCGAACCGGTGATCATCCGGAGTAGATCTAACGGTCCACAGCCCGCCCGACCACGGCTTTGTCCACAGAAGACATCCAGCGCCCCGTTCGCCGTAATTGATTCGGCCCCCCAAGCTCGGACCGAGGGATGGTCCGCCGATCAGATCAGGCGGCGCGTTCGAGACGGCACCTGGCTGCAGCTACCTGGGCACGGCCTGATATCGGCGACCCTGGACGTCACGCCAGCTGCCATAGCCTGGTCAGCGCGGCTGACCGTTCCGGCTGCCGTGATCAGCCATACCACGGCAGGTGCGGTGCATGGCTTTCCGTTGCCCATCGATGTGACCACAGCGCCCGTGATCATCGAAACACCATCGCGGCATCCTGGGTGTGCACGATCTGGCCGCGGCGGCGCGGGAAACGCTACGGCCGGGCCGGCACACCGACGTTGCTGCATCTGCTGTCAATGGCCGGTCGCGGAGCAGCGAGCATGGCCGAGCGCCGGTTGCATCGGTTACTCCAGGGGAAGCGGATCAGCGGCTGGAGGACCGGGGCCACGATCATGGACGAGGCGGTACACATCATCGCCGTCGTCGATCTGCTGTTTCCGGCCGAGCGACTGGTCGTGGAAGTCGACGGCTTCGCCTTCCATTCTGGGCCAGACGCCTTGGTGAATGACCGGCGGCGGCAGAATACGCTGGTCAATGCCGGTTATCGCGTGCTGCGAGTGACCTGGGACGACCGGCACATCCAGCCGGACGCGATCATCGGCGAGATTCGTATGGCCCCGGGCCGCTAGCGCAAGATCACGAGCTCATCAAGGTGAGGTTGCGGTGAGGGAGCGGGCCGCAGGTGGCGAGGGAGCGGGCTAGTGGCCGCTGTAGTTGGGAGCCTCGACGGTCATCTGGATGTCGTGCGGATGACTCTCCTTCAGCCCAGCAGCGGTGATCTGGACGAACTGGCCGCGGGCCTGCAGCTGCGGAACAGTCTGCGCGCCAACATAGAACATCGACTGCCGGAGCCCGCCGATGAGCTGGAAAGCAACGGCGCCGAGCGGCCCGCGGTAGGGCACCTGACCCTCGATCCCTTCGGCGATGAACCGGTCGTCGCTGACATCGCCTTGGAAATAGCGGTCTTTCGAGTACGAGCGGCCCTGGCCCCGGGACTGGGCCGCGCCCAGCGAACCCATTCCTCGGTAGGACTTGAACTGCTTGCCATTGATGAAGACCAGATCACCCGGGCTTTCCTCGCAGCCGGCCAGCAGGGACCCCAGCATCACCGTATCCGCCCCCGCGACAAGGGCTTTGGCGATGTCACCGGAATACTGCAGACCGCCATCGCCGATCACCGGCACCCCGGCAGGCCGGCAGGCCGCAGCTGCCGACAGGATGGCCGTGACCTGGGGGACGCCGACCCCGGCCACCACCCGGGTGGTGCAGATCGATCCCGGTCCAACGCCGACCTTGACCCCGTCGGCTCCAGCGTCGACCAGTGCCTGGGCCCCGGCCCGGGTGGCCACATTGCCACCGATGATGTCGACCTGCGCTGCGGCTGGCTCCGCCTTCAGCCGGGACACCATCTCCAGCACGCCGCTGGCATGCCCGTTCGCGGTGTCGACCACGATCGCGTCCACGCCGGCGTCCACCAGCGCCATCGCCCGCTTCCAGGCATCGTCGAAGAATCCGATCGCGGCCGCTACCCGCAGCCGCCCGGAGGCGTCCTTGGTCGCCAGCGGATACTTCTCGCTCTTGGTGAAATCCTTGACCGTGATCAGCCCGCGGAGCCGGCCTGCCTGGTCCACCAGCGGCAGCTTCTCCACCTTGTGCTTGGCCAGCAGGCCCATCGCCGAATCGGCATCGATACCGACCGGCCCGGTGATCAGCGGCATCCGGGTCATCACTTCACCGACCCGCCGGGACATGTCGGTCTCGAACCGCAGGTCGCGGTTGGTGATGATGCCCACCAGCCGGTTGTCCCGGTCGACCACCGGCAGGCCGGAGATCCGGTAGCGGGCGCACAGGGAATCCACTTCACCCAGGGTGGCGTCCTCGGTGGTGGTGACCGGGTGGGTGACCATTCCGGCTTCGGACCGCTTGACCAGGTCGGCCTGCTGGGCCTGATCGTCGATCGGCAGATTGCGATGCAGGACGCCGAGGCCGCCCTGGCGGGCCATCGCGATGGCCATCCGGGCCTCGGTCACGGTGTCCATGGCCGCGGACAGCAGCGGGATCTGCACCCGGATCCGCTTGGACACCAGAGAGCCGGTGTCGGCCTCACTGGGGTTCACGTCGGTCTCGCCGGGCAGCAGCAGAACGTCGTCATAGGTCAACCCGATCGGCATCTGATCAGGACCTTGGCTCACTGTGGGCACCTTCCAGATCGGCGTCCGCACTGGCGTTGGCCCGTGACCTCAGCCATCGGAGGGATTCGAAACCCCATCGTAGCCGGGTAGGAGCCGTGCTCCGATCCGAGCAGCGGGGCTCAGGCGCCGGCGGTGGCGGAGTCGTGCGCCGCCGCCGCGGTGGTGGCGGCGGTCGAGGGCGGAGTGGTGACCGTGATGGGCGGAGTGGGGGTGACCGGCGCCGTGGGGGGCACCGTGGTCTCGATCGGCGACTGGGTGGGCGTGGGCTCAGCCACCGTCTGCGTCGGGCTCACGGCCGGGGTCGAGGAGATCGGGCTGGGCGGGCTCGCAGCCGCCGAGGCCAGGTTGGCCTGAACCTGTTCGATCTGCTGCACCAGGTCCTGCTTGTGCTTCTGTGGCACATCGGTCAGGTGGGTCTGGGCCGAGCGCAGGTACTTGTTCGCCCTCGGCGCGTCGTTGTAGCGAGCGGCTGAGGCGGCCACCCGGATGTCGTGACGAGCCGATCTGATCTTCTTCTCCTCGGGCGTGTCGATGCCTGGAAGCACCGCCGCCACCCGGGACACCCCGTTCACCGGCGCCATCGGGTCGCCGGTCACCACTGCGCTGACCCCTCCGCCCAGAGCCAGCAGAGCGATCACGGATGCGGCGGGCATGGCGATCTGCTGGACGACGCCCTGCCAGCCCGGTTTGGTCACCGGCGGGCGGACCAGCCGCAGGGTGCGAATCAGCGCCACGGAGGCGGCCGGCTCATCGGCACCGCGAGCAGCCACACCGGGACCCTGCGCACCATCGCCGCCCTCCGGCTGGCGGCCTTCACCGCCTTCGGCCGCGGCAGGCTGATCGCGCTCAAGTCCGGCCACCGCGCCGGTCGACCGAAGACCGGTGGCCGTCAGGTCGATCATCCGCACGGCTCGCTGCCCGTCGCCCGAGCCGTTCCCGGCCTGCGAATCGTCGTCCAGATCGATCCGGCGAGCGCCGTTGGCGAGCATGTACAGCGGGCGCCCGTCCAGCACCTGGATCAGGTGATCGACGCCTGGGGGCGGAACCGGGCTCGCATCGGCGAAGTCGGCCAGCCGGGCCAGTTCGGCGATGATCGGATCGCTCAGGTCGTCGTCGCTGGGCGTGCGCGCTGCCAGCCGATCCAGCAGCGCGTCAGTGGCCTGCACGTCAGCCAGCTTGGGCATGTCGGGCAGCTCCTTCGCGGTGTCCCCGCTCGGATCGCTCATGCCGATTCCGTTCTCGGCACCTCGGCCATTGCCCGCAATCGCTGCATCGCCCGGTGCTGAGCGACCCGGACGGCACCCGGGGTCATTCCCAGTGCCCGCCCGGTCTCTTCGGCCGACAGGCCCACCGCGACTCGCAAGAGCAGCAGTTCGCGCAAAGTCTCCGGCAGTGCCGACAGCAGATCCCGGACCCGGCCCGCGTCGCTGAACCGGTCGGCGTACTGCTCGGGACCATCGGCGTCGTCCAGCACCTCGGGCAGTTCGGCGACCGGAACCGCCAGCCGGTAGAAGGCTCGCTGGGCGTCGGCGATCTTGTTGGCCGCGATCCGGTACACGAACGCTTCGAACGGCTTTCCCTCGTCCCGGTAGCGTGGCAGCGCTGAGAGCACAGCGACACACACCTCCTGGGACACGTCGTCCACGGAGTGCTCTGCGCCCGGGAACCTCGCGAGCCGGGCCCGGCAGTACCGGCGCACCATCCGGTGAACGATCTTCAGTAGCTGTTCGGTGGCGACGCCATCCCCCTGGATGGCGCGGGACGACAGCGCCTGCAGGTCAGGCGTCTCATCCGTTGGGGACATCGACACATCTGCCCGTGGTGTTACATCCACGGCTCCAGCCTTGCCGCCCCGAACGGCCACGCCTTACCGTACCAAACCCCACCGGAATCCAATGGCGACAGCCTGTGCCCGGTCGGCTGCTCCGAGCTTGCGGAAGAGGCGCCGGGCGTGCGTTTTCACCGTGTCCTCGGACAGGTACAGCTCCTTGCCGATCTCGGCGTTGCTGCGACCCCGGCTCATCCCGGTCAGCACCTGCATCTCACGTTCGGTCAACGGCGGAGCGGGTGTGCTGGCTTCGTTGCTGCGAGGTGCGGGCACCGTACGCCGGGCCAGGCCATCGCTGAGCGCATAGACCACGGTGGCCGCGATCTCCTCCCGGGTCGCATCCTTGACCAGGTATCCGCGGGCACCTCCGGCCACCGACCGGGCCACCCCCTCGGCGTCCTCGGCCACCGTCACCATCACCACGATCGCCTCCGGGTGCCTGGACAACAGGCGGCGAGCCGCCTCAACCCCGCCGATACCGGGCATCCGGACGTCCATCAGCACCAGTGACGGACGCTCGACCGGCCAGCGGGCCAGCGCCTCCTCACCGGAGGACGCGTCGACGATCCGGGTGATGCCGGGGACGGAGGACAGCGCCCGGTGCAGGGTTTCGCGGACCAGGGCCGAGTCGTCGCACACCAGTACCGTCGCCACAGAAGATCCACCTCACGCGTGCGCACCCCCCTCCGTGGGGGACGTCTCCCGTGAAATGTCGTCAGTTGTCAGCGCGACCTGTAGCTGTCGGATCTCCGTCGGTTGGCGCCCGGCGATGCCGGTCGCCGATCAGACATGAGCACCCAGCAGCACTTCGTCGATCGCCTCCTGCAGAGAACCGGCCGAGCGGGCGAAAGACGGAACCGTGTCCGGCCGCCAGCCCGGCCCGGCCAGCACCACGGTGGGAGCCGGCCGCTGCCGGCGCAGGATCTGGGTCTGCGAGGCATCAGCTCCCCGCAACCGGGCGAACAGGACGATCACCGCGGGGCCGGTGCGGCGAACCGAGATGGCGATGGATTCGGAGGGCAGGCCGGTGCCGAGCATCTTGCAGCTGACCTTGCGCTCGGCCAGCGCAGCGGCCAGCGCGTGCAGCGGCAACGAGTGGTAGTCACCCTCCGCGCAGGCCAGCAGCACAGTGATGGTGTTCCGGCCCTGGTAGGGGCTGTCCAGCAGGACCGTTCGCAGCGCTCCCAGCACGGCTTCGCAGAAGACGTGCTCCACCTCGATCAACTCACCGGTGGCTCGCCAGCGATCGCCCAGCGCCTGCAACACCGGCATGATCATTGACGTCCAGGCCGAGACCGCCCCTTCTCGGTGCACCGCGTCCCTGACCATCCGGGTCACCTCGTAAGCATCCAGCGCCATCGCCGCCCGGGCCAGGCCCCGGCTCTGCGGAGTGCCGTAGGGCAGCGCGACCACCCGGCCGCCGCCGGCTGGGCCACGGATCGGTCCCGCACTGTTCATCAGGCTGAACAGCTGGGAATAGTCGTCCGCCGGGGATCCGGCCGGCCCATGATCATCCGTTTCACCAGCGCCAGCCGGGCCGGTCTCGGCCGCCGCCGCATCGCCGGTGCCCGCCGCCAAGCCGGGCGGACGGCCCAGATCGGACCCGGAAGGCCCTCGGGCGACCGGCACCAGGCTGGTGGTGTTGCTGCTGGCCCGGTCTTCGTTCCCGCTCCCAGTCTCCGGCCCGGCCATGAGGCCGCCGGACGCCGGAGTGACCGGCTCATCTCCCTGCACGAGGGTGGCTTTAGCGATCTTCGCCGCATCCGCTGGGGAGACCCCCTCGAGCGTCAGCCGGCGCATCACCAGCAGCCGGGCCACATCACCGCTGGTGTACCGGCGGTGGGCGCCCGCTGTGTGCCCGGAGGGGCCGAGGCCGTAACGGCGATCCCAGGTGCGCAGAGTAGGCGGAGCGACTCCCATCCGCCGGGCCACCGCTGACACCGTTAGCGTGGGCTCGGGAGGGACGGCGCTGGCCATCGACTCTCCTTCTGGCGCCGGATCCATGCCCGTAATTCTCCGTTACCGGATGGATACCAGCCAGTTGACGTTGAGGCGCTGGATGGTTTTCAAGGCTGGTGAGACGGGCTGAGCCGGATCACCAGGCGGTGCCCGGAGCCGGAGATCCGGCGGCCGGTCAAGGACTGATTCCGCAGGTCAGGCCACGCTCGGTGACGGCCCTGGCGGACTCATCGGGACCGGTGAGCAAGTTCGGCGACGGAGAGCCTTGAACAACTTTCGAATCGGTGTGTACTGTCGATCTCGTGCTCCGTGCACCGCACCACCAACCCGTGATCCAGTGAGCCATTAGGTAGCCCAGATCCAGCCCTCACACCAAGGGCGGCCAGGCACCGGAGGTCACTCGATGCGGCAGTCGAGACAGCGGCCCGCGTACAACGTGCTCGAACTACTTGCGGCTGGCCTCGCCAGGTCCGTACGAGAGATGGGTTACTGACATGGCTGAAATCTCCCGCTTACCAGGTCCAGTGGCTGACCTGTGGGAATGGCAACTGGAAGGCGCCTGCCGAGAGGCTGATCCCCGGATCTTCTTCCACCCCGAAGGTGAACGCGGCCCCGCCCGGCGTGAGCGGGACGCAGCCGCTAAAACGGTCTGCGGCGGTTGTCCTGTACTCCAGGAGTGCCGGCGGCATGCGCTCGCCGTCCGGGAGCCGTACGGCGTCTGGGGCGGAATGACCGAGGACGATCGAATCGCCGCCTATCTGCGCGGACGCGGCACCGGCGCAGACCGCATCTCCATGGCCAGCTGAGAAGACCACTGGCAGAACGAAGCCGAAGGGCCCTCCCCGTCAGAACGGAGAGGGCCCTTCGGCCGGTCAGAACTCAGTGACCGTGGCCGTGCCCATGACCCTGACCAGCGACTTCCTGCGGCTCCTCCGGCTTGTCCACGACCAGGGTGTCCGTGGTCAGCACCATGGACGCGATGGACGCCGCATTGCGCAGCGCCGATCGAGTCACCTTGACCGGGTCGATGATGCCGGCGCCGATCAGGTCGCCGTACTCACCGGTGGCGGCGTCCAGGCCGGAGCCTGGCTTCAGGCCCGCGACCTTGTCGACCACGACGTAGCCCTCCAGGCCAGCGTTCTCGGCGATCCAGCGCAGTGGTTCCTTGGCCGCCCGGCGCACGATGCCGACCCCCGTGCGCTCGTCGCCGGTCAGTCCGAGGTCGCCGTCCAACGCGGTCAGGGCGTGCACCAGAGCTGAGCCACCGCCGGCCACGATGCCCTCCTCGATGGCGGCCCGGGTCGCGGACACGGCGTCCTCGATCCGGTGCTTCTTCTCCTTGAGCTCGACCTCGGTGTGGGCACCGACCTTGATCACGCAGACGCCGCCAGCCAGCTTGGCCAGCCGCTCCTGCAGCTTCTCCCGGTCCCAGTCGGAGTCGGTGCGCTCGATCTCGGAACGGATCTGGGCGATCCGGCCCTGTACCGCGTCCGGCTCCCCGGCCCCGTCGACCACCGTGGTGTCGTCCTTGGTCACCACGATCCGGCGGGCCCGGCCCAGTACCTCCAGGCCGACCTGGTCCAACTTGAGACCGAGGTCGGGAGTGACCACCTCACCGCCAGTCAGGATGGCCAGGTCCTGCAGGGTGGCCTTGCGCCGGTCACCGAAGCCCGGAGCCTTGACCGCGACCGCGGTGAAAGTGCCCCGGATCTTGTTCACCACCAGGGTGGAGAGCGCCTCGCCCTCCACGTCCTCGGCCACGATGAACAGCGGCTTGCCGGTCTGCAACACCTTCTCCAGCAACGGCAGCAGGTCGGCGACGGCCGAGATCTTGTTCTGGTGGATCAGCAGGTACGCGTCCTCCAGCACCGACTCCTGGCGCTCGGTGTCGGTGACGAAATAAGGCGACAGATAACCCTTGTCGAACTGCATGCCCTCGGAGAACTCCAGCTCCAGAGCGGTGGTGGAGGACTCCTCGACGGTGATCACACCGTCCTTGCCGACCTTGTCGAAGGCCTCGGCGATCAGCTCGCCGACGCTGGGGTCCTGCGCGGAGATGGTCGCCACCTGGGCGATCTCCTCCTTGCCCTCGATCTCACGGGCGACCTCCAGCAGCCGGGCGTTGACCGCCTCGACCGCGGCGTCGATTCCGCGCTTCAGGCCGGACGGGGCGGCCCCGGCCGCCACGTTGCGCAGGCCCTCCTTGACCATGGCCTGAGCCAGCACGGTGGCGGTGGTGGTGCCGTCACCGGCGACGTCGTTGGTCTTGGTGGCGACTTCCTTGGCCAGCTGGGCGCCCAGGTTCTCGTACGGGTCGTCCAGCTCCACCTCCTTGGCGATGGTCACGCCGTCGTTGGTGATGGTGGGTGCGCCCCACTTCTTGTCGATCACGACGTTGCGGCCGCGAGGGCCAAGTGTGACCTTGACGGCGTTGGCGAGCGCGTCGACGCCGCGCTCCAGGGAACGACGGGCGGAGTCGTTGAACTCCAGGGTCTTGGGC